>JAGCUM010000018.1 GCA_017962865.1 Spirochaetales bacterium | reverse complement strand
GCCACACCGTTGGTTATCACATAGAGTCTGTAATCGTTTCTGAGTTTCCTGCAGACTTCCAGCGCACCGGGAACAACCTGGCATCCCTTTCCCAAAAGAGTCCTGTAGTGGTTCTCCGTTGCCACGGGATCCGCATCCACACCGATACGCTCGAACAACGTTGCAAAGCGCTTTATCAGAAGCTCTTCCTTGCTGATCTTCTTCTCCGAGAGCATCCTCCAATACATGAGGTTGATACCGTGGTAGAGCCTTATGGTATCTTCATCGAAGGGAATCCCGAAGACCCTGAAGGTATCGGTCAGTGAGGTTCTCTCATTCTCGTCGAAATCCAAGAGCGTATTGTCGGCATCGAACAGCAGGAAGGAGTATTTCTTCATGCTTCAAGAGTATAAAAAAACCGGAGTCATTACAACTCCGGCTTGCCCTGCAAGGGGCTCTCTCAGGAAGCGGGAACTCAGTCCTTCTTCTCTTCCTTCTTCTTGTCCTTGGCTTTCTTCTCAGGCTTCTCAGTCTTCTTTGTCAGCTCAAGGATTGCCATTTCGGCAGCGTCTCCAAGGCGGTTGGCCGTCTTGATGATGCGGGTGTATCCACCGTTGACGTCAGCATAAAGCGGAGCGATTTCGGTGAACAGCTTGTTAACGACAGCCTCATCGTAAAGGATTGCGGCAGTCAGTCTGCGGTTGTGCACATTGTCAACCTTGGCTCTTGTGATCATCTTCTCGGCAAGACGCTGGACTTCCTTGGCCTTGGCCTTGGTTGTCTCGATTCTCTCATAGCGGAACAGGCTTGTGACCATGTTTCTCTTGAGGGCTTTGCGTTCTGCGTTGTTTCTGCTCAGAGCGTTGAATCCAATCTTATGCTTCATTGTTCTCTTCCTTGTTGCCCGGAACTCTGATCGAGTTCTTGAGGACACTGTAATCTGTCATTCCAAGTCCAAGGTTACATTCCTTGAGCTTGTCCTTGATTTCGGAGAGGGACTTCTTGCCGAAGTTTCTTGTCTTGGCAATTTCCTCTTCGGTCATCTTGGTGAGGTCTCCGATGGTGCGGATGTTGGCGTTCTTCAGGCAGTTGCTTGAACGAACGGTCAGCTCCAGCTCCTCGACGGAAGTGTTGAGGATCTTGCGGACCTTCTCCTCTTCCTCATCTACCTCATCACTGCTGTTGACCATGCTCTCATCGAAATTGATGAAGATGGAAAAATGGTCCTTGGCAATCTTGGCGGCCTCTGCCAGTGCATTCTCCGGAGAGATTGTACCATCGGTCCAGATCTCGAGATTCAGCTTGTCGTAGTCGTTTCTCTGACCTACACGGGTAGGCTCGGTCCAGTACTTGACATGCGTAATCGGTGAGAAGATTGCATCGACAGGGATGGTTCCGATGACTTCGACGTAGTTCTGGCTGACTTCTGCGGGAACATAACCTCTTGCGAAATCAATCTGGACGACCATCTCGAGGTTGGTATCATCCATCATGTCGAAAATCTCGATGTCCTTGTTGATGACTTCAACGCGGTCCTTCTCGAAATCGGCGCCGGTGATTGTGCCGGGGCCCTTGCACTCGAGTGAGATGGTTGTCGTTTCGACGTCCTCAGGCAGTGTGAGTCTGATCTTCTTCAGGCGTGCGATGATCTCGCAGATGTCCTGCTTGACGCCCGGGATGGCCTCAAACTCACTTGAGACAAGATGGGATGTCCCATCTGCATCGAAATAGGTAAACCATACGGCAGTGATTGCATATCCCTGGATCGAGGACAGAAGAACTCTGCGAAGTGTGTTACCGATGGTGGTTCCGAAGCCTCTCTCGAACGGATAGGCGGTGAACTTACCATAGTTGGCTTCAACTTTGCTGTGCTCCATTGAAATCGATCTGGGTTTCTTGAAACCCTTCATTAGGTTCTTGCGTGCCATTGACACTCCTTTTCTTGTCCTAGGCCGCCTTTTCAGGCAGCTTCGGAAAACAAATTCTCAATGCTTATCTGGAATACAACTCAACGACCAGCTGCTCGTTGACTCCCTCAAGCTCCTTGACCTCTTCCTTTCTCGGCACTGCCAGGAACTGTCCCTTCATGTTGTCTGCATCGACGGAGAGCCAGGGGCAAACTCCGCTCTTGCTGACCTCAATGAGGCTTTCCTTGACCACGATCAGCTTCTTGCTCTGAGGAGCAATCTCGATTGTATCGCCGACTTTGAGTCTGTAGGACGGGATGTCCACACGCTTTCCGTTGACGAATACGTGGCCGTGGCTGACAAGCTGAGATGCCTGCGGGCGGCTGCATGCGAAATGCATTCTGAAGACGACGTTGTCCAGTCTGCGCTCGAGAAGACCGATCAGGTTGTCGCCGGTCTTGCCGCTCATTCTGTTGGCCTCGTCGAATGTGAGCTTGAACTGCTTCTCAAGCATGCAATAGATTCTCTTGAGCCTCTGCTTTGCACGAAGCATCAATGCGTAGTCTGTCGGCTTCTTTGCACGAGCCTTGGGATCCTTGCCGGGAAGTCCGCACTCTGCCGGATTGTTCATCGGGCACTTTGCGGAAAGGCATCTGGAGCCCTTGAGGAAGAGCTTAGCTCTCTCGGCTCTGCAGTATCTGCACTTTGGTCCTGTATATCTAGCCATATTCTATCTCCTCGTCAGATTCTTCTGGTCTTTCTGGGTCTGCATCCGTTGTGCGGGATCGGAGTCACGTCACGGATTGAGCGAACCTTGAGTCCGAGATTGCCAAGGCAGCGGATAGCTGACTCACGTCCCTGACCCGGGCCCTTGACAAAGACGTTGACCTCTCTGAGACCGTAGTCCAGAGCCTTCTTCGCAGCTGTCTCACAGGTTGTCTGTGCAGCATACGGAGTTGACTTCTTGGCGCCACGGAATCCGAGACCGCCGGCACTTGACCAGGAAATGGCGTTACCGTTGAGATCGGTGATCGTCACGATGGTGTTGTTGAAAGTAGCCTGAATATAGACATTGCCTTCAAATACGGTCTTCTTGACCTTAGCTTTGCGCTTTGTAGTTGTTGCCATATTCTACTCCTTACTTCTTCTTTCCGGCGATGGTCTTCTTCTTGCCCTTGCGTGTTCTGGCATTGGTCTTGGTTCTCTGTCCGCGGACAGGAAGTCCCTTTCTATGCCTGAGACCGCGATAGCAACCGATGTCCATCAGTCTCTTGATGTTGAGGTTGACCTGTGTGCGAAGTCTTCCCTCGACAGTATAGTCGTTTTCGATTACCTTACGGAGCTCGGCCAGAACGTCGGCGCTGAGGGTGTTGATGCGGGCATCCGGATCGACTCCGGTCTTCTTGCAAATCTCCTCGGCAGAAGTTCTTCCAATTCCGTAGATGTATGTCAAAGCAATCTTTGTAGCCTTGTTAGGTAAATCTACACCTGCAATTCTTGCCATCAAAGGCCTCCCTAATTATTTCTGTCTC
>JAGCUM010000175.1 GCA_017962865.1 Spirochaetales bacterium | reverse complement strand
GGATCTTCCCCGATCAGGCCGCTCTCGTGGGCTCCTACCGGGTTGAAGTACCTCAGAAGCACGATCGAGAGTTCCGGATCCGCCACACAGAGGGCCTTGAAGATCTGCTCTCCCATGTACTTCGTCCAGCCGTAGGGGTTGGTGCAGTTGCCTGTTCTGCTCTGCTCGGTCAGCGGCATCTCGTTGTCTCCGGAATAGACGGTGGCGCTTGAGGAGAAGACCAGATTCTTCACGCCGTGGTTTCTCATGACCTTGCAGAGAGTCATCGAGGCATCGAGGTTGTTTTGGAAATACTCAAGCGGTTTCTCCACGCTCTCGCCTACCGCCTTCAGACCTGCGAAGTGGATCACGCTGCCGATTTCGTTGTATGCGAACACCCCGTCCAGAGCCTTCTCATCGCATACGTCGACGTTGAAGAAAAGAGGCCTTTTGCCCGTAATCTGCTGCACCCTGTCCAGGGACTTTTCGTGGCTGTTGACGAGGTTGTCAACGACGATGACATCATAGCCTGCATTGATGAGTTCCACGCATGCATGACTTCCGATGAAGCCCGTTCCACCGGTGACCAAGATAGCTTTTTTATTCATGATTTGATGTCCTGACCTTTGATAGTAATCGTAAATTTTCCGCTAATTCAGTGCTTCTGGAGCATTGTTCACAGCCTTTGCAAAAACATTGCACCAGAGCGTCTTTTATTATATCATATTGTTCAGTCATGGGCGAGTATGTTTTATCTCCCACTCTGAAAAGAAGCCTCAAGAAACGCAGCAAACTGGGAATAGGCGATGTCAGCGCCGCCTCTGAAGAAGACATCCGGGCCTACAACCGTTCGGAGTTCAAACAGTCCACTTTCAGGAAACTCTACAGACCCAAAGACAGCAACATAATCACCAGGACATTCATCATCCCGGTCACCGACGGAGCCATCACCGGCTACCTCTTCGAGAAGGTGCGCGACAAGGCCATCAACGGTCAGAACTCGCTGATTATCCTCTTCCACGACGGCGGCTGGATGCTGGGCAACATGCGAAAGTGCTCGGCAGTCTGCAGCAACATCTGCAACTCCACCGGAGCAACGGTTCTTGCCGTGGACTACAGGCTTGCCCCGCAGTTCAAGTTCCCCATCCCGCTCGAGGACTGCTATGAAGCCTTCCTCTGGGCCGCTCAGGGAGCACGCTACTGGAAGGTCGATCCCGACAAGATCTACGTCATGGGCAACTGCGCAGGCGGAAACCTCGCAGCAGGAGTCAGCCGTCTGGCACGCGACCGCAAGGGTCCCAAGATCGCAGGACAGATCCTCATTTCCCCGGTCACCGACGGCCGCATGAGGACCGACAGCTACGAGAAGTTCAAGGACTGCCCCACGCTCACCCAGAAGACCATGACCCACTACATCCAGAACTACTCCCGCGAGCCCAAGGACATCCTGGATCCGATGTTCTCACCGCTTCTTGCAAAGGACCTCTCCCGCCTGCCCGAGACCCTGATCATCTGTGCCGACTACGACCCGCTTCTCGACGACTCCGTCCTGTATGCCGAGGCCCTTCAGGAGGCCGATACCCCTGCCAAGTGCCTGGTTTGTAAGGATACCATCCATAGTTTCATAGATTTCCCGGATCTCGAGGTCTGGAAAGACAGCATGTACGCCATCTCCACCTTCATAGGCGGAAGGGCTGTGTCCGGAATAGAAATTCTTTCTAAGAAAGACAGGGTCAAGCTGGACAGAAGACCGCAGCTTGTGGTCCAGTGATTATCTGATCCGTTTTTCTGGAATACTTCCGATCAGAAGAACTATCGACTCCTTCTTGAACAGAAGCTTCTTTTCTCCGCTTGCGGAGAAATAGCAGTACCAGCATCTCTCGTCAGCCTTGTAGTGCACATCGCATCCCATTATGTAGGAACTTGCCCAACCCTTCTCCGAAGGAACCAGGATGGGCTCGTTGCTGCAGCGTTCCCACTGGTAGCCGTCATAGCTGCGCAGAAGCAGCATGCAGGATTTGGTCCTGCGCTCCTGCGAATCCCAGTAGACCGGGCACTGGAAGGCATAGAGGAAATCCCCGCAGGGAATGACGCGGATACTTCCGCAGCCGAGGTTCGACCACTGGTCGTCAGGAATGGGCTCGAGGAGCGGAAGCTCGGGTTTCTGCATTATGTAAGGTCCGTTCAGAGAGGACGAAGATACCGATGCAAAATACCTGGAGACCTTCTGTCCGGTATCGGGCAGCACAAGGTGTGAAGCTCCGAAATAGAGACGGTACTCATCGCCGGCCTTGATCAATTGAGGGCGTGAAATGCGCGGATAACGCAGATAATCGCCTGCAAATGGTATTGTGCGGCCATCGAGAAGCAGACGCGGCTTGCTCCATGTCACCAGGTCGGTCGAGGAACGCATCTCGATGCAGGAGTAGCTGTCGCGCTTGCCCTCGCCTGTTCTGCGGCTCACGAACGGGATGTTGCGGTCATGCTTCTCGTAGATGAGATAGTAGTTCTCGTCCTCGGTGAAAATGAACGGAGAGTGTCCCCTGAGCTCGATCATCTTGCGGGGCTCCCATGCTATGCCGCTGGTGGAGGTAAAGTGATGGATTCCTATCCACGAATGGAAGAACATGTGCCACTTTCCGTCGCAGCTCTGCTCGGGAAGCAGAATCTGCGGATCACAGAACTTGGGAACATATTCCTTACCTGTCAGAAGAGGCTCATCACTGAATGGGAACCACCTGCATCTCTCGAGTGCCTGCAAAACGTCACCTCTTCATGCCGTCCATATCGTCATCGGTCTGAGGCTTCTTGCGCCTTGGGGAAATCAGCGGTGCGAACTTCTCGTTGACGTCCACACGCTTGGTGTACCATTTGATCATGCGGCTGTAGATGAACCATGCAAGGATGATGGAGCCGATGAAGATTACCAGAAGCCAGATCTGGGCTGCGTTGGGATTCTCGGGATCGGCAAAACGCACCAGCAGGATGTAGCCTATGAGCATGAAGACCGTCATGAGAATGAGGTTGACTATCGTAGCTATCAGGATGAACACGGCAGTGTTGCGTTTTTTCTTGGATTCTTCTTTCATTTACTTCTCCTTGCCGCTCTGCGGATCCTTCTGGACTATCACTGAGATGGCGAACAGTATGACGAACACCACCACGAAGCTGTCGCTCAGGTTGAAGGTAGGCCATCTCTCCAGACCGAAGAGCCCGTAGAACTTCACGCTTATGAAATCCACCACCCCGTCGTTGAAACGGAAGATCCTGTCGACCAGGGTTCCGAATCCGCCTCCGGCAATGCCCGCGACGAACCATCTCTGGGCATTTGTCAGCAGCTTCTTCTTTGTGGCCACCATCAGGCACATGGCAATCATCAGCGCAAGAGGGAGGATGATGAAGACCAGAACCCTCAGGAACGGCGAGCTTCCTGCTCCGAGACTGAATGCCGCACCCGTGTTGCGCACATGGCAGATGATCAGGAAATCTCCGAACAGCGAGGCTCCCACTGTGTTGAGCGGGATGCTTTTCATGATGATAAGCTTGGAGATCTGATCAATCACCACGAGGGCTGCGGTCAGCAGAAACGGAAGAAAGCGCTTGGTGTCCTTCATAGCTCAAATATATTACAAACCCAATGGGATATCAATAAAACAGGTCTCGAGACCAAGCTCGGATCTGACCAT
>JAGCUM010000017.1 GCA_017962865.1 Spirochaetales bacterium | reverse complement strand
CGGAGGCCAAGGCCCTAGGTTACGCGGAAGCCGATCCGACAGCCGACCTCTCGGGAATGGATACGATGCGCAAGATCATGCTCATCAGCATGGTTGCCTATGATGTCCTGCGCAATTCCGACTACAACCTGGAAGGCATCCAGAACGTCACTGCAGCCGATTTTGCGGCCGCCAAGGAAATGGGCTACACCATCAGACTCATGGGAAGGTGCGGCCTCGCAGCTTCCGGAAGGCTCTTCTCCTACGTCCAGCCGGTCCTGTGCCCGCTTTCGGACATCTTTGCAGGCGTAAGGCTGAACACCAACCTCGCCCAGTATCAGGGTCAGAACAGCGGACTGATGGGCTTCTCGGGTCAGGGAGCAGGGCGATACCCCACGGCCTCGGCCATCCTGCGTGATGTCTGGTCGCTTCTGGGCGGACAGAAGCAGATGCTCGAGAAGAAGTGCCTCGTGGGCTTTGCCTGCAATGACTCTGCCGAGTGTGCACGTTCCTACTTCGTGAGAATCGATGACGACGGTCTCGGAAAACTCTCCGAGAAGGTCAAGGTCCTTCGCACCGTCAAAAAGGAAGCCGGACAGTCGTTTGCAATCACGGAGAAGGTCACCATCAAGGTCATGCACGATGCCATCTCCGAGCTCAGGGGCAAGGGACATGGGATCTTCTTTGCAGAGATGAAGGAGGAAGCATGATCAAGGTAGCCAAATTCGGAGGATCCTCCGTAGCCGATGCCGCCCAGTTCAAGAAGGTCAGGGACATCGTCACATCCGATCCGTCCAGACGCCTTGTCGTGGTTTCGGCAGCGGGAAAGCGCAATTCAAAGGACCACAAGATCACCGATCTTCTCTATCTCTGCCATGCCCATCTGACCTACGGGGTATCCTGCGATGAAATCTTCGACAAGATCAGGGCAAGGTTCATCGAGATCCGCGACGATTTGAATCTTACATACCGCATAGAGGACGAGCTCGATGCCCTGCATGCAAGGCTCAACAAGGAGATGTCCATCGACGAGCTGGTCTCGAGGGGCGAGTATCTCACATCGAGGCTCATGGCCGAATATCTTGGCTACACCTTTCTCGATGCGCGCGATTGCATATTCATGGACTTTGACGGCAAATTCCAGCCGGAGAAGATAACCCAGGCCATCAAGGAGGCCGTCTCGAAGTATCAGGGCATAGTGATCCCCGGCTTCTACGGCTCCCTCCCGTCCGGAAAGATCAAGGTCATGAGCCGCGGCGGAAGCGACATCACCGGTTCTCTGGTGGTAGCCGCATGCAATGCGGACCTCTACGAGAACTGGACCGACGTGTCCGGAATCCTGATGGCAGACCCCAGGATCGTCGACAACCCCAGGGCCATATCCGAAATCACATTCGCGGAGCTCCGTGAGCTGGCCTACATGGGCGCATCGGTACTTCATGAGGACTCCGTGGCTCCCGTGAAGGAGGTCGGCATCCCCCTGAACATCAGGAATACGAACGATCCCTCTCATCCCGGAACCATGATCGTGGACTCTGCAAGTTCGGTCGAACCCGATCAGGACAAGTTCATCACCGGCATTGCGGGAAAGAGGAACTTCATAATCCTGACGGTCACAAAGAGGCTGAACAACTCCAACGAGGCTCTGCGTGATGTGCTGGAGATTCTGGACAGACACAAGGTCCAGGCCGAGCATATCTCGATGGGAATCGATCAGTTCGCGCTCGTTCTGTCACAGGCAAGCATAGGCGACGGCCTCTATGAGATAATAGGGGACATCAGAACCAAGTGCTCGCCCGATGATGTGGAAGTCCAGGACGGAATCGCCCTGATTGCAGCCGTCGGCAGAAAGATGATCTTCAGACCCGGTATCTCGGGCAAGGTGTTCAACGCCCTCGGAAAGGAAGGCATCAATATCCGCACCATCGCACAGGGTTCGGACGAGCTTGCCATCATCGTCGGTGTTGACAACAGCCAGTTCGAGAACACGGTCAGGGTCCTTTACCACAGCTTCGCAGGCTGAAAATTTTGCTAATATTGTTGTACTTTTCTCCTCGGAATCTCTAATATTTTCGACAGTTTTTCTGTTATAGGCCTTTGAAAGGGAAAAACCCTCTCAAAGGAGACAACCATGTTTTCACGTATCGGTTTCACTATGAAGAATTCCGTCGGAATTCCGGTGTCGGTAAATCTGTACAACGACAGCGGAATGGTCGAATACGAGATCCAATTCGGGGATCCCGGCGATGGAAAGCCCCAGAGAAAGAGCATGGGGAGAAGCGGCTCCGACAGGTTTCTCAGACGCCTGAAGAAGCTGGGCCTTGTAGAACTGATCGTCAGGTACGAGTTCTGCGGCTTGGACAAGGGTGGGGATTGCTGGAGTCTGTCCATCGAACTGGAGGACGGGAGGACGATAGATCTTTCCGGACCCGAGTTGAATGCCAGTACGCTCTATCCTCTGATCCAGGATTTTTCCGAGCTTCTGGACCAGCAGTTTCAGATCACGCAGTATGTAAGTCCTTCACGGGTCGACCGCCTTGAGGTCGAGTTCCTCTACAACGAGCTGGATCCGGATTTCAGGGAAGTCATGCCGGATTATGACGAGTGCTGTCATACCGAAAGCATAAGCCTCGAGCGGTCATCGAAGCTGCTTACTTACACCAAGAGGTTTCCTGCAGGGTGTTTCCACAGCACATACGAGTGCAAGTGCGAGAACCAGGTGCGTCAGATTCTGGACCAGACGACTGCCGCACTTAGGGATGACAGCCTTTTCGAGGACATCTTCTGTTCTCCGACCATCCCGCAGCTTGTCTTCACCTTCACATATCATGACGGGGAGAAGGCGAGCGTCAGACGCAGTCTGAGCCTTGAGGGACTGCGCGACGGACTTTACATAGAGATGCTGGATGTACTGTACGAGACCCTGCTGCACCTCCTGTTCAAGCAGAGCCTGTTCGACAAGAGGTTCCTTCTTCCGAAGGGCAGAAAAAAAGAAGCCCCCTTCTTCGTTGTATACAGCGAATCAGAGGACTTCTCCTACTTTCAGGAGCTGGCTTCCCAGTGCTCCTGAGCCTTGTTTCAGAATGCTACTCCGAGGGCGGCCTCTGCATGCAGGGCTTTTGCGTTGACATCATAGACCGCTCCGCCGTAGAGGCTGATCCAGTTGAAGCAGAAATTGAAGCCTGCAAGGGCAAGCAGGCCGATCTCATCGGTATCGGCAATGTCATAGATTTCAAGACCGGCCTGGAGCCAGGTGTGCGGGGCTGCCTTCCAGTTGAGTCCGAATGAGCCTCCTGCGGTACCGTTCATCGGAAGATCTCCGATGGGAGGGTAGAATGAGACTCCCAAAAATCCGCCCAGATACTGCGGGGCAAGCAGACTGAATGTCACGCTGTTTCTTCTGGTTGCGAAGGTATAGCCGTAGTTGATGGCAAGCTGGGCATAGGACCTGTCTCTCCACGGGTGGAGGATCTCCTCCCTGTCCGATCTGGAGAACGTGAATTCCATGTCGGTGGATCCGTCATCGTAGACGAGCTTGTAATCGGGGTGCTTGGGGATGTCGGTGAAGGTGACCGTTCCGACTGCCGGGGTGGCGGGTGTTATCACGGTGCTCTGGAGCATGGTCCTGTCGAGCTCGGCCTGATACATGTCCGAAAGCTGGCTCAGGACTATGTTGCTCTCGATGGTGGAGAGGGCCATGAAGCCTGCGCCTATGGCACCCGAACCGCTGATCGTGAAGCTGGGTCCGTAGCTGTACCAGTAGCCGTAACGGCCGTGATGGTGGTAGTAGGGGTAGGCGGGGTATTCGAAATAGAACTCAGTGCTGTTGGGATTCAGGATGGCATCGATGACGAACAGCGTACCTATGATGGTGTTTGCGATGCTTGCGGCATTTGTCTTTTTCTGCTCGTCATTCTTGAAGCCCTGGCTGTCCCAGCGGTCGATGAGCGTCCAGTCTCCCTTTTCGTAGTTTCCGCCGTAGAGTGCGATGTCGGTATCCCTGAAGTTGTGGCTTCCTTCATCGATGGATGCCAAGGATACCATGAACTCCACGTTCGACTGGTCGAAGAAATCGGTTCCGGCTACCATCTGCAATCCGCCGTCGGATATGGCCCCGAGGGTGCCCGATACCTTGGTGGTGGTTTCGACCTCATCCTCCGGTACAACCAGCAATGTGGTGTTGTACGTCATGCAGGAGGCGAGAAGACAGACTGCCAGTATTGCAATTGCCAATGCCGTGCGTTTCATCAATAATCGTCCTCGTCCTTGGATCTGCGACCTTCGTATTCGTCGCTCTCGTAGTAGAAGCCGTCGCCGATCAGGTCGTCATCGTCCTCATCGTCATCGTCTTCCTCATAGTCTTCGTAGTCGCTTACGTCCGGAGCATCGTAGATGTCCTCGAAATCCTCGTCATCCTCGAAGTCGTCTTCGTCCTCGTCGAAGTCATCATCGTCGTCGTACTCGTCGTCATCGAAGTCATCATCGTCGTAGTCGTCATAATAGTCGCCGAATGGGCGTCTGTTTCTGGGCATATTCACCTCCACGAATCAATCAAAGGATAGAATTACATCATTCAGATGTCAATTGAGTTTTTTATCCGTAGGCCTTATACTTTGGTCATCCAAATCAGGCATACTGCTGATCCGAATGCCTATCAGAGAGGTCATCATGCGAAAAACACTGAGCACCGTTCTGCTTCTGGCCGTGGTCCTGGTTCTCATCCTCACGGGATGTTCGACCACCATCGCCATCCGTACCCTTGTTCCGGCAGAGGTCGATGTCAGCGGCTACAAGACCATGGCCGTGCGTTCCACAATCGACAATACCAGATGGGTTCTTCCCGTCTTCTGGAATTCCTATATTCCGATCCGCGGCGGCATAAGCGATAAATACCTCGGTTACCTGAACTTCCGCTCATGTCTGGACTTCGGGGTCTCGAGCCATATCTCCAATACCGCCACCAAGACCGTCTACAAGGCAGTGAATACCGGATTCTTCAAGGTCCTGGATCCCGAGCTTACCGATTCCTATGTGACGATAGGGGACCGCAACGGCAACATGAAGGCCACCTTCCTCAATGCCGGTGTCGATGCAGTGCTCACCACCGAGATTTCCAACCTCTATTACGATGAGTACATCATCCAGGAAAAGAGTGATTTCTCCTCGACCGCTCCCGACGGGAAGTACTATCCCATCTATTTCTATGCCGTCCAGAAGTACGAGATCACAATCTCCTACAGGCTCACCGATGTCGAGAACAACGTCATCATCGCAAGCGGAAACTTCTCGTCCGGCATGAGGGAGAACAGGACCACTCTCGGAAGAACCAAGAATGCAGCCGGTGATTACGAACCGTATTCGTATGTCCGCATCCCGACAGCTTCATCTTTGTTCGAGGATCAGATAAGCACCTTTGCATCCAACTTCCGCAATGCCCTTTCCCCGCACTATGTGACCGAATACTTCGCCTTCATGCCCAACAAGCCCAAGGTGAACAGGCTCGAGCGTGCATACGAAGCCCTCGATGACGAGAGATGGGAGACTGCGCTCCAGATCTTTGCCGACGAGTACAAGAGAAGCAAGCACGGTGCGGCAGGTTACAATGCCGTTATCCTGTACTTTACGACCGGCGAAAGAGAGAAGGCCTACGACCTTGCACAGGAGCTTTACCGCACCCAAAGCATGACTGATGCTCTGGAACTGTACTATGACCTCAAAAAAATCGAAGAGAAGGAAAATGAGGCCACCAAACAGATCAACAGCACAGAAAAAGCGGGTTCAACCGGCGGTAGTACTGGCGGTCTTGCAGGCTTCTGATGTTATAAAAGCTTTGATAGCCTAGTTTTTCGTTTTTATTGATTTTATTCAACTTTTTTTATTTTTCAGGCCATGGAGTAGCATTTTTAATGTGAACGATGGCCTGAATTATATTTCTCAACATTTTTCAATCATAATCCTTGTTTTGATGGCATATTTCGGCTACAATTGAAGTCGTTCATGAATCTATTTGACCTGCATTCACATCTTCTGTTCGACGTTGACCACGGAGTCCAGGACCGCAATCTGTACAGAGCACTTCTGTTGGAGTACGGAAAGTATGGAATCAGGACATTGGTTCTGACACCTCATGTCTTTCATCCTACGGTGAAGACAAAGGTGGAGAACATCCGGGAGAACTTCCGTCTTGCGAGCGAAGATGCCTCGCGTGTCGGAATAAAGACGATTCTCGGAGCCGAGCTGTACCTCGGGAGCCAGATCGAAGTGAAGACCATCCCCATTGCGGGAAGGTTCGCACTGGTTGAGTTCCCGGTTTCCGCCAAGCCGCTTGGTCTGGACAGGAAACTGCAGCAGCTTCTGGATCAGGGTCTGGAGCCGGTGATCGCCCATGTGGAGCGTTATCCTTGGCTCAAGCCCCAGGACGAGACATTCCGGATGTTCAAGGATATGGGTGCCTGGATACAGGTCAATGTGTCCGGCATAGAGAACAGGACTGCGATGCCGTACATCCATCGGGATCTGGTTGACATCATTGCCGATGACAACCACGGCGACAGAAGCCTTCCGAAGAGGCTCAGGGCTTGCCTTGATGCCTATCCGGAGATCTGTGCCAGAATGGAGTCGATGGGGCTCTAGCATCGTTTTTGTTTAATTTCAAGCCGCGAGTCGGCAAAAGGAGGCCTTCGTGCTCATCGACATTACCATGGCCAATTTCAGGTCAATCAAGGATCCGCAGACCCTTTCATTTGCGGCCCTTAAGGACAAGAGAATGGACCAGACAAAGGTCCAGTTTGTCTCCGAAAAGCTCAAGATTCTCAGGACAACAGCCATCATCGGCCCGAACGGAGTCGGTAAGAGTACAGCTGTCAGAGCTCTTGAGGCGATCAAGGGTATCGTCATCGCCGATGCAACAGACGAGAATCCGCTCAGAAGAATCCTCGCCGGTTCACTGTTCGCATACAATGATGTGAAGAACCAGCCTGCAGAGTTCACGATCAGATTCCTGCTCAGGGAGTTCGTATCGGAAGAGGAGCCGGAAGTATTCGCAACCTACACACTGAAGGCTGACCTGGATCACATCTGGGAAGAGAAGCTCTACTACAACTTCGGAACTTCCAGAAAGCTCATGTTCGACAGAGTTGCAGTTGCAAGTTTGGGCGATGAGACCAAGTACAAGGTCCGCTGGGGTAAGCTCTACAGAGGTGACAAGAAGAGAAACGAGAAGGCTGTCGACTGCAGACACTCCTTCATCAAGAATGCAGCAGAGAGGGGCGGTGAGACCTGTTCCGAAGTCTACAAGTGGTTCACGGAAGTCCTGGACATCCTCCCGATGGGTGTCGGAACCTCTTCAGAGCGCTATGTAGCAGCAATGCTTAACGCACATCCGGCATGGAAGGAGCAGCTGATCAACTTCTTCTGGAGCATGGATGTCACGGATATCAGGGATATCAGAGTCGGTTCCAACAAGGACGGTAAGTTCGTCCAGTCCAACGACGGAGACATGGTCTTCTTCGTACATACCAACTCCAAGGCAGCAATGTTCAGCCCGTACGGAAAGGAAAGCCTCTCCATGAAGAGACTCTCACTGTTGGCTCTGGCATTCTTCGAGGCCTTCACAAAGCCCAAGGTTCTGGTCGTCGATGACTACGGCATGTTCCTCCATCCGGAAGTCCTGATCTATCTCACAAGCGTCTTCACAAGCGGATGCAAGCGCGCCAGCCAGCTCTTCGTTGCCGACTGCAACCCGACACTGCTTGAGGACGGACTGCTCAGAAGAGACAGCATCTACTTCACCGAGAAGGACAGCATCGGATCGACAATCTATTATCCGCTCAGCAACTTCAGGATCGGCGCAAGCGCAAAGACCCGTGCAATGTATGAGAGCGGTGCCTTTGGAGCACTTCCAATCACAAGCGAGTTCCGCTTCGTAAACGAGGAGGCATGACATGACAAGAAAGAGAATTCCTACACAGCCCAAGAGCACAATCCTCATCGCAACAGCGAATCCGGCAGTCGCAGCATACTTCTCAAGAGTCAGAAAGGACTGCAGATACGTCAACATGACGGTTCAGTATTTCCAGGCCTACACCCTTGAGGGTCTGATCAAGGCAACCGGCAAGGCCAGGATTGCAGGCAAGTTCGCTTCCGCATGGGCCATCTTCGGTCTCGATGACTTCAGCATCACAGCAGAGGAAATCGTTGCCGCCCAGCCGTTCGCAGATGCCAGAAAGGTCAAGCTCGGATGGACACTGCCCAGCTTCAGCATGTGGCTCTACATCCATCTCAAGCCGCTGAATCAGTACATCGCAGACTCCGCCTCCTTCGACCAGGCACTTGCCAAGGTCTTCCCGGGCTTCGAGCTTACTGCAGATTACATGACCAACGAGGGACAGGACATCCACCTGAGGCTGTTCTCCTCCTTCAGCAAGGCCATCACGAACACAAGCGTCTACAACAAGGTCTCCGAGAAAGTCAACGGAATCCCGGCAACGACATTCCCGCTTCTCTACGAAGACATCAAGAACATCTGCGGAGAGGCCGATCTCTCACACAACCAGAAGCTTCTTGCAAAATAACAGCCGCCTGACGAAAGTTGGATTATGAATGGTTTCCTACTGTTCACATATACAGCTTCCATCGCGGTTTCCTGCATGGCTCTGGCTCTGGCCATAGCCTCACAGATTCTCCATAAGACAGCCTGGAGCGGTAGATATATCGTTTTCCAGAGCTGTCTTATCGGAGCCATGGTGGTATTCCTCGCATCGAAACTATCGCTGTTCTTCATGCCGGAGAACATCTATGCCGTGTTCAGTTTCATCTACTCCACGGTGATGATCACCTGCATGGCGTTCGTGATAGTTTTTCTGCCTTACTTCCTCAGCTGGGTCATCGCAAAACCCTGGAGAAGGCTCCAGACCCTGCGTTTCTATCCATTTGCCGCGACCTATTTCGGTATCGGACTGGCCTCCCTGATAGTCAACAATGCCACCTTTGACAAGTGGGTCTACATAGTCCAGACCCTCATCTTCCTGGGCATGTATGTCTACTGCCTGGTCACGCTCTGGGTCAACCTCAAGAACATCGAGGACCGCTCTTCCAGAGGCGTGGCGCTTTCCATCAACATCGTGAGCCTCTCGCTCATCCCGCTGACGATTCTGTCGGTTTTCTTTCCCGCTGTTGCGGACTTCAGCTATCCGGTCTATGTGTTTGCGTTCTCCATCATCATCATGGTCTACAACTACATCAGATTCGGCCTCGACAAGCAGAAGGAGGAGAACAAGCCCGAACTCAGCTTCGAGAGCCTGTCCCGCTACCGCATCTCGGAACGTGAATTCACCGTGATCCAGCTCATATGTGAGGGCCTTACCAACAAGGAGATAGCTCAGGAGCTCTCCATCTCTGTCAACACCGTCAACAACCACGTGGCCAACATCTTCAGCAAGATGGAAGTCCGATCCCGCATAGACCTGCTCAAGGCCCTCAAGGAAGGCCCCTGGTCTTAATTCTCATTGCCCGTTCCAATTGAATGATTCTTTATTTTGGTGTATATAGTAATCTCTAACGGAGTATTGTTATGAACGTAAGAGTCAGATATGCACCATCGCCCACAGGGCTCCAGCACATCGGAGGCGTGAGGACCGCGCTTTTCAATTACTTCTTCGCCAAGTCCAACGGCGGAAAATTCATCCTCAGGGTTGAAGACACCGACCGTGAGCGCTACAGCGACGAATCCCTGCAGGATCTCTACGACACCCTCGAGTGGCTCGGCGTCAAATGGGACGAAGGTCCTGTTGTCGGCGGCCCCTGCGGACCCTATATCCAGAGCGAGCGCTTCGCCATCTACCAGGAATATGCAAAGAAGCTTGTCGACATGGGCAAGGCCTACTACTGCTATTGTTCCGCAGAGCGCCTCGAGGCCCTCAGACAGAAGCAGATAGAGGAGAAGAGCCCCGTCCAGGGTTATGACGGACACTGCCGCGACCTTACTGCAGAGCAGAGAGCCGAGCTTGAGGCTCAGGGAATCAAACCCGTCATCAGACTCAAGGTCCCCAGAGAGGGGAGCACCACTTTCCACGATGTCCTGATGGGTGACATCACCCGTGAGAACAAGGACATCAGCCCGGATCCGGTTCTGCTCAAGAGCGACGGCTTTCCCACATACCATCTGGCCAACGTCATCGACGACCATCTGATGGGCGTCACACATATCATGAGAGCCCAGGAGTGGATTCCCTCCGGACCGCTTCACGTAATCCTCTATGAAGCATTCGGCTGGGAGGTTCCCACATACTGCCACCTGCCGATGGTCATGGGAAATGACGGTCACAAGCTCTCCAAGCGCCACGGCTCGACCAGTGTCAGGGACTTCCGCAAAAAAGGCTACCTGCCCGAGGCCCTTCTGAACTACGTGAGCCTCGTCGGCTGGTCCTACGACGGCGAGAAGGAGTTCTTCAGCCGTGAGGAACTGGAGAAGTGTTTCAGCCTCGAGAAGATCAACAAGGCCCCCGGAGTCTTTGACTACCAGAAGCTGGACTGGTTCAATGCCCAGTACATCAGAAGGAAGACCGATAGTGAGCTTGCAGACCTCCTGATGCCTTACCTGAAGGAAGCAGGACTTCTGGACCAGGGCGCCTACGACAGACTGGTTGCCTTCGTGCCGGGTATCCGCGACCGCATAACCCTCCTGTCGGACATAGTTCCGATGGTTGAGTTCCTCCAGGACAAGGGCGAGCCCGAGGCAGCACTGCTGATTCCCAAGAAGATGGACACTGCAGGAACCCTGGCATCGCTGAAGGCCGTATACGATGTCGTGAAAGCCGGCCTCGGGGCAGGAAAGAACGACGAGGAGCTCCAGCAGGACCTCATGGACCTTGCACAGAAGCTCGGAATCAAGAACGCAGGAGTTTTCAACCCGCT
>JAGCUM010000174.1 GCA_017962865.1 Spirochaetales bacterium | reverse complement strand
GACGTGCAGATCTACGAGCAGCTGCTCCTCTCGTTGAGGGAACTTCTTGAAGAGACGAAGATGGTTGAGTCTGCTGTCGTAGGAAATTAGAATGTCATCGACAGCGCAGTAACTCCGGAATCACCGGTCAGTCCCAGAAAGATGATGATTCTCGCCATCGCAGTCGTCGGTGGCGTGGCTCTGGGCGTTCTCTTCGGTTTCTTCCTCGAGTTCACCGATGATACCATCAGAAGCGAAGACACCATCAAATCCATTCTCGGAAGAGATACTCCGTCTCTTGGTTGGACTCCGTACATCAAGGATGTCGATAAGATTCAGCGGGACTTCCCGGCGTTGTTCGTGTTGAACGACCCCGATGCCTCCGTATCGGAGCGTTTCAGGTCCATTGCAAACAATATCGCTTACTCCCTGCCCAAGAAGATACAGGTTCTGTCCATCAACTCCACGGATATGAGTGAAGGAAAGACGACCGTCATCTGTAATGTCGCAGCATCCTACGCAATGGCCGGAAAGAAGGTCATCCTGATTGACGGAGACTTCAGAAAGCCTGCAATCGAGGCCTTCTTCAAGCTCAAGAGATCCAAGATAGGTCTCGTGGATTCCGCCATCAACAATATCCCGCTCGAGAAGTGTATCGTCCGTCCCACGGAGAAGATTCCCAATCTGCATATCCTTCCTCCCGGAATGGGTACCAGAAACCCGAACGCACTCTATAACTCGGATCGTTTCAACCAGATAATCGAGAAGCTCAAGACCGTCTACGACTATGTCATAATCGACTGTCCGCCGCTCTCATACGGTTCTGAGTTCACCCACCTTGCCAAGCACCTGGACGGATTCGTCCTGAACATCAGGGCAGGTGTTGCCTCCAAGAGAGCTGTTGCCAGCTTCATCTCGGATCTGGAATTCATCCAGGCTCCGCTTCTCGGCTTCATCTACTACGGAGTCGTAGCAAAGAACCAGAGCTCCTACGGCAACTACGGTTACTACGGCTCATACGGTTCATACGGAAAGAAGGGCTACGGCAAGTACGGCTACGTTTACGGTTACGGAAGCGGGCACAAATCACTGTATGAGGAAGGTCACGGATCCTACAGGAAGCTGCATGTGAAGGAGCTCAAGAAGAGGAAAGAGGTCACATACGGTACACGCGAGCCTGTTCTTGCCTTTGCAGCAGGTGCTTCCGGAGCATTCAACAACTCCATGGCCACGACGGTCGGAGCAGTTTCTTCCGAGAAGCCCAAGCAGACCGTAAAGCCGGTAGGCGATGCCCAGAAGAAGACTTCCGACATGCTTGCCGACCTCGAGAGAATCTTCAAGAAACAGTAAGGAATCCCCATAAATGGATTTTCTGGAAAAGCTCAAGGAGACAACCTCATCGGTGCTGCCGATAGTGGGTATCGTCCTTTTGCTGAATTTCACCATAGCCCCACTGGGTTCAATGCTCTGGCCGTTTCTGGTCGGGGCATTGATGCTTATCGTGGGCCTCTCCCTGTTCCTTGCTGGAACGGATATCGGAATGGCTCCGGTGGGCGAGAAGTTGGGTTCCGTTCTGGCCCATAGACGCAGCGTGGCTTTCATACTGGTCATCGGCTTTGTCATCGGACTGGTTGTCACGCTTGCTGAGCCCGATGTGACTGTTCTGGCCGGGCAGGTCCACAGCCTTAACCCTGCCATATCGTCGAATGTACTGATTCTGATGATTGCCATCGGACTGGGGTTGTTCCTCTGCATAGGTCTTCTGAGAAATGTCCTGGGCTTTCACCTCAAGTGGGTCCTGATTATTTCCTATCTGATTGTATTCGTCCTCATCTCCGTTATCGGCCAGAGCATGGCATCCATAAGCTTCGATGCAAGCGGTGCCACCACGGGGCCTCTGGCTGTTCCGTTCATCCTGGCTCTGGGACTCGGAGTTTCAGCTTCGACCAGACATGACAAGGACAGCAGTTTCGGACTTACCGGCATTGCCTCCGTGGGTCCGATTCTTGCAGTTGCAGCACTTGCGATGATGGCATCCTCTTCACCTGCAGAGGCCCCCGGCGTTGCCGCGGAAACGGAAGCTGCTTCGGGTTTCGGAGCTGCTTTGGTTCACACCCTGAAGGCTACATCAATCGGGTTTGCCCCTCTTGCGGCGATAATCCTGATCCTTCAGTTTGCGTTCCTGCACTTCCCGAAAATCAAGTTCAGGAAGATTGTCTTCGGTATCGTCTACAGCTTCGTCGGTATTGTCATCTTCCTTACTGGAGTTGAGTTCGGTTTTGTTGACGTAGGAAGATATCTCGGACAGACGATATCCCGGAATCAGGGTCCTGCAGTGATAATTCCATTGGCACTCGTTTTCGGAGGTATCGTTGTAATTGCAGAGCCTGCAGTGTGGGTCCTGACGAAGCAGGTGGAGGAGGTCACGGCCGGAAGAATCAAGAGAGGCATGGTGATGATCTTCATCTGTCTGGGTGTCGCCGTTGCGGTTGCCCTTGCCATGGTCAGGATCTATTTCAGGATCAACTACCTGTGGTTCGTTTTCATAGGTGTGGGTTCTGCACTGATAATGACGTTTTTCACTCCGGCTCTGTTTGCCGGTCTTGCTTTCGACTCAGGGGGTGTTGCAAGCGGCCCCATGAGTACGACGTTTCTTCTTTCGTTTGCATTGGGGGTTTCCGGTTCGGCGGATATGGGATTCGGGTTGGTGGGATTGATTGCAATCTCGCCGTTGATTGCCATCCAGATTCTGGGCATTTTGTTCCGATTCAAGGAAGGCAGGGCAGCAAAGGAGGCAAAACATGCTTCTTCTTGATAACAGACACCGGCTTATGATTGCAATTCTCGGCCACGGTCAGGCAGAACGCTTCATGACGATCGCCAAGAATGCAGGTTCAACCGGTGGCAGCGTGATTCCCGCCAAGGGAACGGCTACGAGCACTCTTCTGAGGGTACTCGGTCTGGGCGATAAGTCCAAAGATATGATCATCATGGTTACGGATGATGAGCATGCACACACGATTGTCGATGATGTTCGCACAGACGGCCATGTCCAGGGGGTTATAGCCCTTCTTGGATCCAAAGGGGAGGATGGTATGGCAACGAAATGGAAAATGATAACCATAATAGTCAACGTCGGTTATGCAGATGACATAATGGATGCCGCACGCAAGGCAGGAGCCGGTGGCGGTACGATCACCCACGCCCGCGGAACCGCTTCCTCGGAGGATGTGAAATTCCTCGGTGTTCCCCTCGTTCCCGAGAAGGAAATGATCATGATTCTGACCGAGGCAGAGAAAACCGAAACCATCGTGAATGCCATTGCTTCGCTCAAGTGCCTGGATGAGCCCGGCATCGGAATCCTCTACACCCAGGGTGTGACGGATTTCGTGAACCTGGGTTCAGGGAAGTGAGGAAGGCATGATTAGAATCAAGGACGGCAAGGAGAAGAACCTGCTCAAGCACCATCCGTGGGTCTTCTCCGGAGCAATCGAGGAGAATTCAGTTCCGCAGACCGCCGGAATCCAGAAAGTGGTGACCGTCGACGGCAGATTCATCGCATGGGGCTACTACGACAGGGAGAGCCACATCCAGCTCAGGCTGCTTTCATGGGAAGAGAAGGCCTGCCCCGATGAAGAGTGGTGGAACGATACCGTACGCGCTTCGATTCTCAGACGCAGGGCCTTCTTCGAGGACAAGCAGAGCGGGACCACCGCATTCAGGATCATCCACGGAGAAGCCGACATGCTTCCGGGAATCGCTGCGGATGTCTATGGAAAGATCGTCAGGATAATCATCAGCGCCAGGGTGGCCTGGACCATGAGGAACGTGATCATCGATGCCATCGAGTCCCTGCTTCATCCGCAGATGATAATACTGAACACAGATTCCTCCTTCTGCGCAATCGAACACCTTCATGAGGTCACCGAGTATTACAGGGAAGGAAAGAAGTTCACTCCCTCCGAGAAGCTCGAGGAAATCCGTATCCGTGAAAGCGGACTCTACTACGGTCTTGTTCCCGGGGCGGGTCAGAAGAGCGGTTTCTACTGCGACCAGAGGGAAAACAGGATAGCGCTTGAGAAGTATGTCAGAGGTGCAACGGTCCTTGACGGCTGCAGCTATACCGGAGGCTTCACGCTCCATGCCCTGAAGGCGGGAGCGGCAAGCGTCAGAGCCATCGACAGCTCCTCCGATGCAATCCACAGGCTTCTGTCGAACGTCAATCTGAACGTGGAGCTGGGGACCCTTCCTCCGGACAGCCGCGAGAAGGTCGAGGCCCAGAAGGGTGACATATTCGATATCCTGAGAACGATACCCCAGAACGAGTATGACGTGATGATTCTTGACCCACCGAAGTTGGCTCAGACCATCAAAAGCCTGGACAATGCAAAGAAGGCTTACAAGGATCTGAACCGCATGGCCATGGAAAAGATCAAGGACGGAGGCATCATCCTCACTTGCTCGTGTTCCGGAGCCCTGAGCAGGGAGGAGTTCAGAACCGTCCTTGCATGGAGCGCAAAGGATGCCGGTGTGGAGGTCCAGATACTTGAAACTCTGGGTCAGGCCCAGGATCATCCCGTAAGGTTGTCATTCCCCGAGAGCGAGTACCTCAAAGCCTATGTGCTGAGGGTAATTAAGCCTTGAAAAATAGTACTCTAAGTATTAGTCTAAATAGAACAACAAGGAGTTTCCAATGAATAAGAAATCCATCGTCATGATTATCGCCGTTGTACTCTGCATCATCGTTGCCCAGAGTGCGTTCGCCTACGATACCAGCCGCTCGAACGTCTACCTGCCGCTCGAGGTGAAGGAAGAGTACACCCTCGAGGAAGCTCTGTGGTTCAACCCGACAATCTATGCCGTCGATGTTCTTCAGTTCATCCAGGCCTATCTTGATCCGGAGAATCCGGTGGAATTCTACATGACAGCCGCTGAATACACGGATGAGGATATCGAAAACAACTTCATCATCTATCAGGCATTCATCGAGCCCGAGTATGCAGGCTATGTGAACTTCGAGTACAGCTGTGATGTCGAGGCCTATGCCGAATCCGTGAATTACTTCTTCGATCCCGAACTGTCCTATGTCTTCAGCATCATTTTCGAGGATGTTGCCGACATCGTCGAGATGTTCCCCAGAGGTATCGGCAGGACAAACGCATACGACACATTCAGAAGATGTGCACTGCAGCTTGCCGTGTATGCTGCCAAGAACGGCACGACCCCCGGTTTCCAGCTCTGCTATGACATCATCCAGGATACTCTGGCCTATTACGAGCAGCAGTTCGAGGAAGCTATGGCAGCAGAGGCCGAAGCAACCGGAAACGTTGTTGAATCCAACTGATTATCCATTTACAGGAGATAGATAAAATGACATTTGCAGAAAAGATGAAAGCTAAGGCCATTGCGGCCCAGAAGTCTCTTGTCCTTCCGGAGGGCCTGGAGCCCAGAACCGTGAAGGCCGCCAGAATGATTCTCGACCAGAAGATCGCATCTTCAGTGACACTCATCGGAAACGTCGACGAGGTCAAGGCAAACGCCGCCAAGATCGGTGTCGACCTCACCGGAATCAATATCGTCGATCCTCTTGCAAGCGAAAAGAGGGCAGAGTATGCCAACGAGTATTACGAGCTTCGCAAGGCCAAGGGAATGACGCCCGAAGAGGCCAACACCCTCATCGTCAATGAGCTCAGATGGGGTGCAATGATGACCCACATGGGCGATGCCGATGCAATGGTCGCCGGTGCAAAGAACACCACCGGAGATGTCCTCAGGGCTTCCTTCCAGATCATCAAGTGCAGACCCGGCATCAAGAGCGCATCTTCCTGCTTCGTCATGGCAACCGACAAGAAGCAGTACGGCGTCGACGGTACACTGATCTTCGCCGACTGTGCAACAATCCCCAACCCGACTGCCGAGCAGCTCGCCGAGATTGCAGAGGCTTCAGCTCTCAGCTGCAGGACCTTCCTCGGAGCAGAGCCTGTCGTCGCAATGCTTTCATACTCCACTAAGGGAAGTGCCAAGGGTGAGTTGGTCGACAAGGTCACCACAGCTCTCTCCCTCGTCAAGGAGAAGTGCCCCGAGCTCAAGGTTGACGGAGAGCTTCAGCTCGATGCCGCCCTGGTCCAGTCCGTTGCTGACCAGAAGGCTCCCGGCTCAACGGTTGCTGGCCATGCCAACGTCCTGATCTTCCCGGACCTCCAGGCCGGAAACATCGGCTACAAGCTGGTTCAGAGACTTGCCGGAGCAGAGGCCTACGGTCCCATTCTCCAGGGATTCGCAAAGCCCGTATCGGACCTCTCAAGAGGTTGCAGCGCAGAGGACATCGTCGTCACAGCTGCCATTACCCTTGCTCAGGCCGCTGCCTGCTGAAAAAAGTTCTGATTTTTTAATTCGTTGTACCGGCTGGATTTCCAGCCGGTTTTTTTGTCTTTGCGCAAAAAAACTTCTAATGAAAAAAGCAGTCTTTCTGTTATAGGGGGTATGAGCGCAAAGAATGTGAACCTGAAGTACCTTGTTGCCTCTGTCATTTCCTGCACGCTCTGCATTGTTCTTGCTTTCAATGCCGCCGGATGGGTTCTTCTTGTCTTGTTGTTGCTTGTAGGTCCCATATTTCTGTCAGTCCTTTCATCCGGCGGCATATTTGCTTCCCCTGCCAGGGCCCACACGGCCCTGGTTCTTTTTGCTCTCTGCATCCTGGTTTTCCAGTCGATTACCGTAAGGCGTTCGCTTTCTTTTGACCCTGGACTTCCGGAGGATCAGATCAGTACCTTGCAAGGTACCGTCATCTATGATTCCTCATTTACCCAAAGCGGTAACCACTATATGAAAATCTCTCTGACAGGCTGCGGTACCGAGAGCGGGGATTACTGCTCTGCCGAGGGTGTTGTGATTGCAGTCGGGAAGGAGAGGCAGATTATCTCGTCGGGCATAGGTCTGACGCTTACCGGACAGTTTTCGGATGGCCTTTTCATCTATGACGATCTGCAGGTCACGACCCGCAGCGCTTTCAACACCTTCCGCGAGAGGATCATAGGTTTCATGAAGCACCGGATGCTCTCAGGCTCCGATGAAAACGCAGATCTGCTGAGCTGTCAGCTGCTTCTGGGCAGGGCCGACGAGGGTACTCTGCCTCTGGTTCAGAAGGCCAGAGACTGCGGCTGTGCCCATGTGCTTGCGCTTTCGGGCATGCATCTGGGCATACTGGTATCGATCTGTACTGCCATTTTCGGCAAAAAGTGGAAGGGCAGGGTTGCGGGACTTCTGGCCGTGGCGGCTTTTGTCACTGTTGCCGGCCCCAGGCCTTCGCTTGTCCGTGCGGCACTGGGCTGTTTTCTGTTTTTCGTCAGCAAGAAGGAGAGGATGTTTCTTGTTCTCTTTCTGCAGATGCTGATCTTTCCGAATTCTTTTGCGGAGTTGGGTTGCTGTTACGGCTATGTTGCCGTGTTTGCCATAATCAATCTTTCCCCTTACATCGAGGCAGTGCTGTTCCAGTACATGGGGCAGTTTTCCAGGCTTCCTGCGGCAACGTTGGCTGCCCTGTTGTTCTCTGTTCCGGTGCAGATGCTGGCAAACGGCTACTGGTGCCCCTCTGCAATAATCACAAGCCCGTTGGCGGGCCTTTTTGCAGCCCTGTCCATGGTGCTGGGTATGCTGGAACTCGCCTTCGGAAAGCTCGGCGTCCTTGTAAAGCTCAACGCCCTTGTCTACTCGCTCATGGAGCGCCTCTTCGACACCTTCGGCCGTTGGCCCCGTGCAGGTTGGGCGGGCTATGGTATCTTCGTAGCCCTGATAGGCCTGTTGCTATCAGTCAATCTCATCGAAAAAAGAATCTTGACACCCTACAAAATAGGGATAAATAATAAAGGAGGAAGAACCCATGACAAGGGCTTTCATTGAGGTTCCTCTCTTCAGTAGGAGATGGAAGGAAATTGGGCTTAACGATGAAGAACTGCTTGCACTTCAGATTCTGCTTTTGAAAGATCCGGATTCCGCTGAGAAAGCTTGTAAAGGCATTGAAAGCTGAAGCTGCACTCAATAGGGAACGAAGAAAATGAATTCACTGTTTGAAGATTTGAAAACCGGCCTTCAGGAAGCAATAGACTATGAGAAGGGATTGGGGAAGGCAAAAGTCCGGGTCCTGAGGTTTGAACCTGTCAGAAAGATTGATAACAAGGAAATCAGAAAAATACGACTTGAATCGGGAATGACACAGGCTGCCTTCGCCCAATTCATGGGGATTTCTCTGAAAACCGTTGAAGCTTGGGAGTGCGGCCGGATTCACCCAACAGGTCCGGCCTACAGACTTCTTGGTCTTCTTGAT
>JAGCUM010000173.1 GCA_017962865.1 Spirochaetales bacterium | reverse complement strand
CGATGGATGCTCCTATGACCTTGACCCCGTACTTCTCGAGAAGGCCCTTGCTTTCGAGTTCCAGGGTCAGGTTCAGGGCCGTCTGGCCTCCCATCGTGGATAGGATGGCATCGGGTCCGACCTGCTGGAAAATCTTCTCCACATATTCCACCGTAAGGGGCTCAAGGAAGATGTGGTCCGCAAGCCCCGGTGTGGTCATCATGGTTGCAGGATTCGGGTTTATGAGCGATACCTCATAGCCTTCCTCCTTCAGTGTCTTTACCGCCTGGTTGCCGGAGTAGTCGAATTCGCAGGCCTGTCCGATCACTATGGGACCGGAGCCGATTACCAGTATGTGATGAATGTCGTTTCTTCTCGGCATCAGGCGTTCTCCTTCTTGATATCTTCCAGCAGCGAATCGAATATCCACGTTCCGTCCTGCGGTCCGGGTGAGGCCTCGGGGTGGAACTGCACGCTTCTGACGTGCTTTGACTTATCGTACAGGCCTTCGACCGTTCCGTCGTTGGCATTGTCGAACCAGATGCTCACGCTTTCGGGGAGGGTGCTCCTGTCGCTCATGAAGCCGTGGTTCTGGCTGGTTACGAAGGTCTTTCCGGTATCGAGGTCCCTGACGGGGTGATTCCCGCCGTGGTGACCGAACGCCATCTTGACCGTTCTGCCGCCGAGGGCCCAGGTTATGATCTGGTGCCCGAGACAGATTCCGCTTACCGGAATTCTTCCTATGCAGGTCTTAACTTCGTTGACCGCATCCTGAAGCAGGGCGGGGTCTCCGGGGCCGTTTGACAGAAAGAGCAGGCAGTAGCCCTTGTCCAGGACATCGGTGGCCTTGAATGTCGGCGGAAGCAACGTCACATGGTAGCCGCGCTTGTAGATGTTCTCGATTATCGATTTCTTGATTCCGAAGTCCACCAGGGCGATTCCGGGAGCGTCCGCAGAAGGGCTCTTTGCAAAACCATCGCCCAGATCGGGGTCGTGGGTTTCTTTTTTCACGCTGACACCGTCAATCAGGTCCCTTTCGGTTATCTTCGGGAAGGTCGAAAGCAGTTTGCGGGCTTCGGCTTCCATGCTTTGCGGGAAGATCACCGCATTCTGACTGCCGTGGTTTCTGATATGGAGGGTGAGGCTTCTGGTATCGACATCGGTTATGCCGCACTTTCCCTGCCTTGCCATGAACGATTCGAGGCTTTCACGGCCCGGGGGAAGCGGTCCTTCATAGAGCTTTTTTACAACAAGAGCCGTGGCATCAATACCACAGCTCTCATTCCAAGATTCATCAACTCCGTAGTTTCCGATGAGCGGATAGGTCATCAAAACGATCTGTCCGTTGTAGGACGGGTCGGTAAGTATTTCGCTGTAACCGGTCATGCTTGTATTGAAAACAAGCTCGCCGCAACAGATGGAAGGATTTCCGAAAATCCTACCGCTGAAGCACGTGCCGTCCGAAAGAAGCAGGTAGCCTTTTTCCATGGTCATAGAACCTCGCTTGTCATATCTACAACAACTTACCAAAACCGATTGTTTATTGCAACATACCTAGGCGGTTTTGCAACTTTTCATGTGCAACATTTGTTGCAATAGAAACTACTTATATGGCCTTTACATATTTTCCCCGATTCGATATATTTCAAGTCCGACGGGATTTAACATCTACTTGCTCCGTCAGGGAACTGCCAGAAAAAAGATTGCAGAAAGACGACGAAGTGAAGAATTCCGAGTGCAAGGCGGAAAGACGAGATTGGCTAGTGCCAATTGAGGATTGACAACATAGCAATCGGGATTATACACAAGTCGGATTGTGCAAGATGTTTAATGGCAATTCCCTAAAATAGCTAAAGGAGGAAAGCATGACTATGTTTTCAACCGAGATGGTGAGCAAATACCATCCGGACAAATACGCGGACCAGATATCCGACTCAATCCTTACCGAAATCCTGAAAGTCGACCCCAAGGCACACGTGGCCTGCGAAACCCTTGCAAAGGACGATACCGTCGTGATCGCCGGGGAAATCACGGCAGCATGCCATCCGGATTACGAGGCGATAGTCCGAAGCGTCGGAGAACGTCTCAACTACAAGGTCGGCAAGGTCATCAACCTGATTACGGCCCAGAGCCCCCAGATCGAGAACGCTGTAGATTCCGACGAGCGCATCGGAGCCGGCGACCAGGGCATGATGTTCGGCTATGCCGTCAAGGGCGGAAAATACTACCTGCCTTACGGCCAGGAGATTGCAATCGACATCATCAAGGCAATCGAGAAGGACATCGAGACCAACCCCGATACCATCTTCCTCGGCGATGCCAAGACCCAGGTGACTACCGATATCTCGGCAGCAGGCTACAGAAAGCCTTTGGATACCATCCTGATTTCCGCATGCCATAAGGAAGGTCTTACCCTCGATCAGGTCAAGGCCAGGACGCTGGCACTCCTCAAGGAGAACGGAATCCCCTTGGCAGCGAAGATGCTGATCAATCCGGCAGGTCTGTGGACCTTCGGGGGACCTGCTGCCGACTGCGGCCTGACAGGCAGGAAGATCGTCTGCGACCAGTACGGCGGATACGCACCGGTCGGAGGAGGTGCTTTCAGCGGAAAGGACCCGTCCAAGGTCGACAGAAGCGGCTGCTACATGGCCCGCAGGGTCGCAGTGGACATGGTCAAGAAGCATGGCTTTGAAAGCGCATCGATTCAGATTGCCTATGCAATCGGAGTCAGCGAGCCCGTATCGGTATCGGCCTTCGGCATTGATGCAGAGGGAAAGAGGGTTGACGTAAGTGCAGAGGTCGTATCTGCCTACGACCTGACACCGAAGGGGATTTCCGATTATCTGAATCTCACGGGGCTTGATTATTCAAGGATTTCCGGCGGAAATCACATGATCCACTTCATCTGAAAACTGTTGTCATTCGATTTCAAGAGGTACGAATTCGTACTTCTTGATGTCGAACAGCCCCATATCCGTGATCTTGATCTCCGGGATGACGACCAGTGACATGAAACACAGCGTCATGAACGGATCCATTCCGACGCTGATTCCGAGCTCGCGCCTGGCCGTTTCGATTATCGAAGCCAGCTTCTGAGCCACTACCTCGCCGTGAAGGTCCGTCATCAGGCCTGCAATCTCATGCTGCACGCTCTCCAGGATCTTTCCGCCCTTGACCACAACCATGCCTCCGCCCATTCTGATGAGCTTGTGCACGGCATGATCCATGTCGATATCGTTGTCTCCGGCAACTATGATGTTGTGTGAATCATGTGCTATCGAGGTCGCGATGGCTCCGCCTCTGAGGTTCAGGCCCTTGATGAGGCCCAGACCCACGTTTCCCGTTCCGTGGTGGCGTTCGACCACGGCAATCTTGACGATGTCTTCCTTGTTCCTGCGCCAGACTCCGTTCTTGTCCAGATCCACCCATGCATCGGTCTGCTCCGTGACGACGGAACCGGGACGGACCTTCATGACCCGAACGTGCGGGCTTTTGAGCTTGAGCTCGAATCGTTCTGCCCTGAGGCCTTTGACATTCATGCTTCCGCTGACCTTGTCGATGGGGGCATGAACGGGGGAGACAAGATATTTGTGTCCGGATGCGACGTGTTTGCCCTCGGTGTAGACCTCTTCCACGCGGAAGTCCTTGTCCAGGGAGGACAGAAGCAGGAAATCGGCTCTTCTTCCTGGCGCGATGGCTCCGCGGTCATCCAGACGGTAGCAGTTGGCTGCATTGACCGTTGCCATGCAGATTGCCGTAATCGGGTCAACGCCTTCGGCAATTGCCATGCGCACGTTGTTGTCGATGTGTCCGATTTCGACCATGGTCTTGGCCGCACAGTCATCGGTGCACATCAGACAGCGGTCGGTGTTTCTGCCGTTCATGCCCTTCAGAAGGTTCACCAGGTCATGGCAGGCAGTTCCCTGACGCATCAGGACGTACATTCCTCGCCTTATGCGGTCCAGCATTTCCTTTGCGCTTGAACATTCATGGTCCGTGGAGATTCCTGCAGCACAGTAGGCATCAAGACGCGGTTCGAATCCGAGGTAGTGACCGTCGATCATCTTGCCTGCCTTCTTTGCGACAAGCAGCTTGTCCATGACCTCGTCCTTTGCGGCACAGACTCCGACGAAGTCCATCACCTCGCCCAGGCCCAGGACCCTTGGATTGTTGATTACCTTCTTGATTTCCTCCGGTCCTATCTTTGCTCCCGAATTCTCATACGGGGTGCAGGGCACGCAGGAGGGAACCTGCAGGAAGACCGAAAGCGGTAGGTTCTCCGTGGCCCGGAGCATGTACTCGAAGCCGTCCAGGCCGCATACATTGACGATCTCGTGGGGATCGGCAATGGCGGTGGTGGTTCCGCACGGGACCACGAGCCGCGAGAATTCTGCGGGGGAGAGGTGCGAAGACTCTATGTGCAGATGGCTGTCGATGAAACCGGGCACGACATACATGCCCTTGGCATCCACTACTTCATGGGCCTCCGGGAACCACGGTTCGCCGAAACCCGCAATCAAGCCGTCTACGATGTAGATATCTGAATCGAAGATTTCCTTGTTGAAGACATCCACGATGTGGCAGTTGGTGATGCGGAGATCTGCCCGATAACGTCCTCTTGAAACGTTGATCAATCTCTGAAGCTCTTTCTTCTGCATGATCTACCCCCGGTAAAAAACGCCGCAGGAAGAACCTGCGGCAGGATTGAACAAATTACTGTATTTCGAATCAGATCGCCTTGAAGATGATCTTTGCCACGAAGAGTGCGGCGATGATCCATGTGGTGACCCCGATGTCCTTGATCTTTCCGGAGAAGATCTTGACCAGGACATAGAACAGCATACCGAACATGATACCATCCGAGATGCTGTAGGCACATACCATGAACAGTATGGTAAGGAACGCCGGGATGGCCTCCGTGTAGTCGGAGAAATCGATGTCCAGAACCGGTGAGATCATCATGACACCGACGATGATCAGTGCCGGAGCGGTTGCTGCGCTGGGAATCGATCCGAACAGCGGCTCGAGGAACAGCGAAAGCAGGAACAGTACGGAAACGGTGACTGCCGTGAGACCGGTTCTTCCGCCCTCGGAAACACCGGAGGCGCTCTCGACGAATGTCGTGACGGTAGATGTTCCGAAGATGGCTCCGACTGTTGTTCCGATAGCATCGGCGAACAGGGCTTCCTTGCAGTTCTGGATTGTTCCGTCTTCAGCGATCAGGCCTGACTTGCCGGCACATCCGATGAGTGTTCCGACTGTATCGAACATATCAATGAAGAGGAATGTGAACATGACGACGATGAAGTCGAAGATGGTCTTTCCGTTGGCGAAGATGTCCTTGAAAGCGAACTCGAAGAAGTAGGGAGCGCTGGGCAGGTAGGATCCGCCGGCATAGGTTGTGACTCCGAACGGGATTCCGATGATTGTGGTGATGACGATGCCGATGAGCAGGGCGCCCTTGACCTTCTTGATCAGAAGGAGGGTCGTGATGACCAGACCGATCATTGCCACGCCTGCGCCGCCCTTGAACCATGTGCCGCTGAGCTCGACCAGAGTTGCACCGCCTACGATGATTCCTGCATTCTGCAGTCCGATGAATGCAATGAACAGACCGATACCTGCGGCGATTGCCTTCTTGAGGCTGTGCGGGATGCTGTTGACGATTGCTTCACGGATATTGAAGAAGGTCAGAATCAGGAAGAGGATACCTTCACAGAAGATTGCTGTAAGGGCCCACTGCCAGGAATAACCCATTCCGAGACATACAGTGTATGCGAAGAATGCGTTGAGTCCCATTCCTGCGGACAGAGCAAACGGGAGGTTTGCCAGAAGTCCCATCACCAGAGTGGCGATTGCCGAGGTAATGGCTGTTGCGGCGAATACTCTGCCGAAGCCCATACCTGATGCGGACAGGATTCCGGGGTTCACGGCTAGAATGTAAGCCATGGTCATGAACGTTGTAATGCCGGCCATGATTTCGGTCCTGACATCCGTTCCCCTTTCCTTAAGCTTGAATAATTTCTCCATAGTACAACTCCTTTGAGTGAATATAGAATCAGTACCCTCATTATAGTTCTGCACGCAGATGAAGTAAAGGTTGCAGGTGCAACTCTATATTGAATATTCATACTTTATTCGGCTGGAAATCGGCATGATAATACACTATAATTACCCAGATGTTTGTTGATTTCGAATACCAGTTCCAGTTTGAACTATGCTCACTGATATTTCTCGTCTGCCTTGTCATCCAGTATGGCTCCGCAAAGAGATTCCCTACAATCACGAACAAAATGTTTTCCATAATCCTTCTGTGTGCCATGGTGGACCTTGCCCTCGATATCACAGGCTGCATTACGCTGGAATACATAACTACCGTGCCCGTCTGGGTGAATTATCTTGTCAACGGGCTGTTCTATTGCCTGCAGACCGTAATGCCGCTTCTGATGTGCATCTATCTGATATATGCACTCGGGTATACCTTCTCTAAAGACAAGGCGATGATGCTGGTACTCGTGCCTGCCGCCCTGTCTCTGGGAATCCAGCTGATCAATCCTTTCACCGGTCTGATCTTCTCCATAGGCGAAAAGGACGGGAAACTGGGCTTCATCCAGGGGCCTCTGCACATATTGCTCTATGTCAGCATGGCAATCCATCTTCTGATTCTGGTATCGATGGTGTTCTTCAACAGGGAGAAACTGACAAGAAAGCAGATACTCACCATACTGTTCTTCACGGCCATCGTCACCGTTGCTACGGCTTTCCAGATCAAGCACCCGGCCATCATCATGACCGGAACCGCCATGACTGCGGCCATCATGCTCTGGGACCTTACGCTGCAGAGCCCGGAAACCATGCTGGATGAGGACTCCGGAGCCTTCAATTCCACCGCGCTGCACCTGTTTTTGGACGGGGAGCTTGGACACCGCCAGGTGCACTGCATAGTCATCAACGTAGACGGCCTGTCAACTCTGGACAGGGGTTCCGGAAACCTTGCCAGCAAGACGCTGACCCGTCAGGTCGGCGATTATTTCGAACACGTTCACGGCCGAAAGAGCTGGTTCTTCAGGGACACCAATGCCCGCTTCTGGATTCTGACCCGCACCCGTGCGGAGCTGGAGCAGATATCGGCCGAAATAGCCGAGAGATTCAAGGGAGACTGGGACGTCTCCGGAATCAGTGTGGACCTGATGGCAAAGGTCCTTGTCGCCAGTACCAACACTTCCACAAAGATATCTTCCAACGAACTCGTTTCAATCATAAATGATGCCCTGAATTCAGATAATGTCATCAATAATCACCGTATCAGGCTCGATATAGACTCTTCTTTGCTTGCAAAGTACAGGCGCCAGCAGATAGTCGACGAGTCCATGAGACGCTCGGTCAAGTCAGGTGAAGGCCTCTATATCTGCTTCCAGCCGCTGATTTCTGCGGACGGACAGAAGGTGAATGCGGCGGAGGTGCTTCTGCGCTACAACGACCCGAGCCTCGGCCCGATTTATCCTGCCGAATTCATCCCCGTGGTAGAGAAGAGAGGCCTTGCAATCTTCCTCGATACGTTCGTAGTCGAGAAGACCTGCGCTTTCCTTGCCGAGCATCCCGAGGTGGACATGCTCCATGTGAATCTTTCAGCCACGGAGTTCTTCCACAATCCTGCCAACAGGATCACCGAAATAGTGAACCGCTGCGGAGTGGATCCGAAGAAGATCTGCTTCGAGATCACCGAGTCATCCGCAGCGCGCAATGCCGACTTCCTGAACACCTTCATGAACCAGATGATAGAGCAGGGGTTCTCCTTTGCTCTCGATGACTACGGTACAGGATACTCTAATGCCCTGCAGGTCCTCAGCCTGCCGTTCAGGGTCGTCATGCTGGACAAGGTGCTGCTGGACGAAGGCCAGAAGAGCCGTCGGTTCCTGGAGAGCACCCTCCACATGTTCTCCGATCTGGGAATGGTGACGGTAGTCGAGGGGATAGAGACCAAGGAGCAGTTTGAAATGGTGGTTTCCCTCGGTACCCGCTGGATGCAGGGTTTCCTGTTCTCGATGCCCGTTCCCGAGAAGGAATACCTGGAATACATCAGCAGAAAT
>JAGCUM010000172.1 GCA_017962865.1 Spirochaetales bacterium | reverse complement strand
GTATAGACCTTCACATCCTGACAAAAAGCGTTTCTTACCTGCAGATTGACGGTTATCTCTCCCCAGGTGAAACGGCCGCTGACTGTCAGCGGGAAATCGGCGTTCCTTCCGTAGATCCATTCATAGGAAGAGAAGAACCTTTTTTTCGCTTCGATGTCTTCTTTATCAAGACTGTCCGTCGGAAACTGCTCAGCCTTCAGGCCATAGACCATCGGAAATGCCTTTTCGATGGCAGTGCACATTGAATCACGGTCGATTGCACCGTTTAAGCTCCTGAGGTTCACGACGCGGGACCTGACCGAGGAGACCGCCTTGGAAGTCAGCTTCAGATCCGATGGGCTGAGGCACTTCTCCATGGCCTTCAGATCCACATCCAGAAGAAGCGTTCCGTTGTGGAAACCCACCCCGTCATGGGTGTAGAACGAGTTTCCGGAGAACTTGCGCCCATCGGCAAGCATGTCGTTGCGCCCCGAAAGACAGGCATCGACATTCAGGCTTCTGCAGGCCTCGAGTATCACGTCCTGCTGACGTGCGATATCGCTGTCCTCTTCCCTCGTACAGAACGTGAAGTTCAGGTTCCCGAGGTCCTGGTAGACCGCACCGCCTCCTGAAAGGCGGCGGGACAGCTTCACGCCCATGTCGTCAAGAAGATCGGTACGGCACTCCCTGTATGCGTTCTGGTTGCGCCCCAGAACCACGCAGGGGCTGTTCTGCCAGAGAAAGAGAATGCACTGACCGGCCTTCACGCCTTGGGCAAGATACTGCTCGAGAGCCAGATTCTCATGAATATCGGTACTCCGGCCTTCGAGCAGAAGAAGTCTTTCAATCATCGGCCTTCCATCTGAGAATCGGGTTTCTGGCCGCCATTACCTCATCGGGACGTCCTATCTGGGCATTGTGCGGAGCACCCTTCATGTACTCGGGATCCTTATGGGCAAGCTCATAGAGCTCTTTCAGAACCTCTGCCACATGGTCCAGGGTCTCCATGCTCTCGGTCTCGGTCGGCTCGAACATCAGGGCCTCGTGCACGATCAGCGGGAAGTACATCGTAGGCGGATGGATACCCCTGTCGATCAGGGACTTGGCAACATCCAGGGCACTTACGCCCGTCTGCTCCTTGAAACGTCCCAGACCGAGCACGAACTCGTGCATGCAGATTCTGTCATAAGCAGGCTCGAAGGTACCCTCAAGTCGCTTCATCAGATAGTTTGCGTTCAGCACAGCATTACGCGATGCCTCAGGGATGCCTTCGCGACCCAGCGTGAGGATATAGGTAAGGGCCTTGACCACCACGAGGAAGTTGCCGCAGAACGAGCGGACCTGAATACCGGTACCTCCCATGATGGAAGAAACAGGCAGATAATCCTTCAGAAAAGCCTTGCAGCCCACTGCCCCTGCTCCCGGGCCTCCGCCTCCGTGCGGAGTGGCAAAGGTCTTGTGCAGGTTCAGATGGATGCAGTCGAATCCCATGTCACCGGGGCGTACTATGCCCATTACGGCATTGAGATTGGCTCCGTCGTAGTAGCACAGACCTCCGGCCTCATGGACCAGTCTGGTTATCTCCAGGATGTTCTCATCGAAGATTCCCAGAGTGTTCGGATTGGTAAGCATCAGGCCTGCGGTGTCCTCTCCCAGGACAGCCTTCAGAGCATCCAGATCCACGCAGCCGTCTTCAGAGGAACTGATGTTGACGACCTGGAAACCGCACATTGCGGCCGTGGCGGGATTGGTGCCGTGAGCAGAATCCGGAACTATGATCTTGGTTCTCTTCTCATCCCCTCTTGCCTTGTGGTACTGCTTTATCAGAAGCACCCCGGTAAACTCCCCGTGGGCACCGGCTGCAGGCTGGAAGGTCATATCGTCCATGCCTGTGATCTCGCAAAGGTACTTTCCCGCAAGGTCCAGAACCTCCCTGCATCCCTCTGTCGATGACTCGGGTGCAAGAGGATGGATATCGGTGAACGAGGGCATCGAGGCAACCTGCTCATCGATTCTGGGATTGTACTTCATCGTACAGGATCCGAGCGGATAAAAGCCGTCGTTGACGCCGTAGACGTTCTTGCAGAGCTCCGTGTAGTGCCTGCTGATATCGGTCTCGCTGAGCTGGGGAAGATCCAGAGAGCTCTCTCTTCTGAGATCATCGCTCAGGTATGTTTCCTTCACATCGCACTTGGGCAGGATGGTGCAGTTTCTTCCATTTACGCTTTTTTCGAAAATGAGCTTCATGCAAGCACCTCCCTGACAATCGATATGGTCCTGTCCAGATCGGCCTTGGAGGCCTTCTCCGTTGCGCACCACAGCACGCCGGATGAGGTCTTCAGACCTCCGAGTATTCCCTCTTCATCCAGTCTTGCAAGAACCTCGTCGGCCTTGGGCATATCAAGCAGGAACTCGTGGAAGAAAGGTCCTTCGAAGCACATCTTCACTCCCTTGATGGAGCAGAGCCCTTCTGCAAGATAATGTGCCTTTGCCATGCACTGGGAAGCCACTTCCTTCATGCCCGACGGTCCCATCGTTGCCATGTAGATACCGGCAGTCAGGGCACAGAGGGCCTCGTTCGAGCAGATGTTGCTGCTTGCTTTTTCACGTCTGATATGCTGTTCGCGGGCCTGGAGCGACAGGACGAAACAACGGTCTCCCCTGCTGTCCGTGGTCTGTCCCACGATTCTTCCGGGGAGCTTTCTCATGTTCTTTGCCGTAGTGGCCATGAAGCCCAGATAGGGACCGCCGAAGCCCATTGGAAGGCCCAAAGGCTGTCCTTCTCCGACTGCGATATCGGCACCGCACTCGGCAGGAGTCTTCATTATTGCCAGAGCTATCGGGTTGCACCCCATTATGAACATTGCACCGGCCTCATGGACGATATTCCCGAGCTCGGTTGCATCCTCGAACAGTCCGTAGAAGTTGGGCTGCTGGACATAGAAGCCGCTGACATCTCCGCCCTGAAGCATCTGTTTCAGGGCTTCCTTATCGGTCTTTCCGTCCTTGCAGGGCACTATGCGAAGTTCATCATCGGTGCCGAAGCAGTAGGTCCTGACTGTGTTGATCACATCGGGATGGGCTGCTGCGGAGATCAGGGTCACGCGGCGCTTGCGGTCGCGGCACATGGCTGCAGCCTCTGCGGCCGCAGTGGCTCCGTCATAGACCGAAGCGTTGGAAACATCCATGCCCGTAAGCATGCAGATCATCGTCTGGTACTCGAAGATGGACTGCAGGACTCCCTGACTCAGTTCTGCCTGATACGGCGTGTAGGCCGTCTGGAACTCCTCCTTGGCGGGAATGTACCTGACAACGGATGGAATGTAATGGTCATAGCTGCCTGCGCCCCTGAGGACCGTCCTGTAGACCTTGTTCTTCGAGGCAATATCGGCCATCCTGCGCAGGACTTCAAGTTCGCTCAGTCCCTCCGGGATATCCAGTTCCCGATCCAGATACATCGAAGAGGGAACATCCTTGTACAGATCCTTGAAATTCTTCAGCCCTATTGCGGCCAGCATCTGTTTCTGCTGGGCTTCAGTCGAAGGGATGTAATGTCCCATCTCAGCCCTCCTGGGCGCAGAAAGCCTCGTATGCTGCGGCATCGAGAAGCTCTTCGGTATCCGAGACATCCTGAATCTTGATGATCCAGGCACCGTACGGGTCGTTGTTGAGAAGCTCTGGAGAGTCTGCAAGTTCCTCGTTCACGGCACAGATCGTGCCTGTTACGGGGCTGATGATATCGCTGACAGCCTTGACGGACTCGACATCGCCGAAGCTCTCGCCTGCAGTCACCTCATCTCCCTCCTGCGGGAGATTGACGAATACGACATCACCAAGTGCATGCTGGGCATAATCGGTGATTCCGATGACGGTTACTCCGTCTTCGGTCTTAACCCACTCATGGGTCTTTGCATAACTCAATTCCTTGGGATAGTTCATTTCTTTCCTCCAAAATCCTGTATTTCTTAATTGACCGGCACAACGTAACGCGATTCGCCGTTCTTGATATGATGCAGTTTGATTCTTGCCTGAAGCCTCTTGCCCCGGACATCGACCTCTACGATATCGCCCTTGCGCAGGGTGGCATCGACATAGCAAAGCCCTATTGCACGCCTTGAGACCTGATCGGTGAGAACCGTATCGGCCCCCTCGCCTTCTACCTGATAGTAGGGACCCATGGTTCCGCTGGTGACCCAGCCTATCTGCTTTCCGCCCCTGTAGACTTCCATGCCGGCACGCATGACGCCGCGGTCCACAAGCTCGATTGCCTTGATGCGCTTGGGAAGTACGGACATGTCCGAGTAATCCTTGGCCTTGATGCGGGCGGCGGCATCGCGCTGGATAGTGAGGGCATCCTTACCGATGAACGAGCCCTTTTCCTCCGAGAAGTTGACTGCAAAGCTTGCAAGGGGTACTGCGAAGATGGGCATTCTCTGTCCGCTCGGGTCGGTTCCCATCTCGTGGCCGTAGAGCGGATAGCCCGCTTCAAGGCGCAAAGTATCCCTTGCTCCGAGACCTGCGGGTTTTGCTCCGAGCTCCATGAGCCTGTTCCAAAGCCAGGAGGCATCCTCGGTTCTGACATATACTTCAAAGCCCACCGGCTCACCGGTGTAGCCCGTGTTGGCGATCTTTGCCTCATGTCCTTCCAGAACAAGACTGTTGAGGGCGTTCTTAACGGGAGGGGTAACCTGCACACCGCCGGAGAGAATCTCCATCAGCTCCCTGCTCTTGGGGCCCTGCACTGCAATGGCAGCCCATTTATCAGAAATGTCCGTCATTTTGCAGTTATAGTTTGCGATTTGAGCATTCAGATGCTTCTTGTCCTTGTCTATGTTCGCTGCATTCACGACCAGCAGGATCCTGTCCTCTTCGAAGCGGTAAAGGTATGCATCGTCTATTGCGGAACCGTCCTCGTCGGGGATGATGCAGTACTGAGCCATTCCGTACTCAAGGGCAGCAACGTTGCTGGTAACCACATGCTGCAGGAAAGCCAGACGCTCCGGACCTTCGATGAGAAGTCTTCCCATATGGGAAACATCGAAGAGGCTGCAGAAGCTTCTTGTGTAGAGATGCTCTGCGACAATGCCTGCAGGATACTGCACGGGCATATCCCAGCCGCCGAAATCCACCATCGTGGCACCAAGGGCCACATGATCGTCATAAAGAACCGTTCTTTTCAGATTCTCCATCTATTTCCTCCAAATCACGCTTTCGGGCTTTTCGCCTTCCTGCATGTTCTCATCTTACGCATTCTCATCTTATGATCAGGCCCATCGGGACAGGGCGCTCTGCGTCGGAATTGTCCGGCAGTCTGTCCGAGACATGCATGTGCAGCTTTCCATTCAGGAATATCTCTGCGGATCCCCCGCCATCCATGTTCAGTACATTCACAAGGCCTATGGAATGACAGTACTCGCCAAGCTCGAGAAGCGAGGTTCCGCAACTGTCTATACCTTCCTGGTAGTAAAGCTTCGACGGTCCTTCGGACCAGACTATCGCGGGAGTGCCCTCCGCATCCGAGCAGATTGCCATGCGCGGGGCACGGGCCTTTTCATAGTCCAGCGGATAGAGTGTCGGCGGGTAAGGCACCGGGTCCTTGTAGATGTCGTAGAAGCCTGATTCGAAACCGTGCATCACAACCCCGTCCCTGACGGAAGAGGAACCTACCTGAATTCCGAAAAGGCAGTCGTTGAAATCCTGATAGATGACCGGAGTGGGAACTTGTTCCAAAGTGTCTGCGGTGTGCAGGACGAAGCCTCCCATTGGAACAAGCACTGCGCCGCCTTCATGGAAGGCTACGACCTCGTCCCCCACTATGATGACATCCGTACCTTCCTCGGCAGGTGTCAGGCGGGTTTCGGGTCTCTGGTAGATGGTGCAGTTTCTTCCGTGGAGGAATATCTTCCCCTGGATGGATATCTTGTGGTCCCTGATTTCAGGTCTGTCGATACGGACATTGCCTTCCCTGTCCACAATCAGGGCTTCCCTGTGATTGATCGGCGGCTGGCTCATCAGACCGTCCTTGACGACCATGCCGTACGGTGTGCCGAAGAGGTCATAAGGGGAATCGCAATCAAAGAGGTCCATCGTGAAGAAATGGGAGTTGCAGATCATGGCAGGCGTGGGTCTGATTGTGCTTAGAAAACCGAGGTCATCGCCTACCGGCATGAAGCTTACTTCGTCGTCCTTATCTCCGCATGCTATGCCCAGCCAACCCTTCTCTTCGAGTTCATCCAGGAATTTGCGAACATTTGGGGTATCGACCTGAAGGCTTTTGCCTTTTTTGCGGATTAGGCCTTCGGATACCATGCGTCTGAGGCCTATCGCGGCGGCCAGCTGTCTGTTGAAGACCAGTCCGTACTCGGTGCGGCTCGGAAACGGGGATTCGATGTCCTCAGGGATGTGAAACGCCACCAATGCACCGTAGAAACTCGGATTTTTGGTTGCGATGAATATCCGGTACATCCTCTTGAGCTCCTCGAAGGACTCCTTGCTGAATTCGGCCTTGGCGAATCCGAGGTCCTTCCAGGCAAACCCGGAGACTATCTGGTAGCGCTGGATTTCTCCGTTCGAGTATCTTACCGTGTCAATTCTTGAATCAATCATTCGGGCTCCGAAGTATGATTGTAAATCATCTTCAGATGAAAGTACACCTTGACTTAAATAATAATTTTACTTGAAAGATTAATAGGCGGGGGCTTCGTAGATAGGATCGGAAAGGATAGGATCGGAAAAAAGAAAAAGGAACCTCCGCCTATGCATCAGTTCCCTTCCCGACCCCATAGCCTGACAGGCATCTGAAGCCACTCTTTCTCTTTCTTTGTATAACGAGCGCCTTGATTATAACACAAAAAAAGAGAGCAAAACAATATTCGGAAAAAGTTTGGAAAACCGGTCGGAATTTCTAATGAAAACTGCAGTTTTTCTGTTATAGGAAGTATGCAGAAAGATTACATGTCAGTCATTGTTTCCACAGCAGCCTCCAGATTCGGAATCAAGGCCCTGAAACCCTACCAGATTCTCGTGGTCCACAGGATCCTCGAACAGGAAGACAGTACATTCGTCAGGAACCAGATCGTCATTCTGCCCACAGGCACGGGCAAATCCCTTTGCTTTCTTCTTCCGGCGGTGCTGTGCAGGGGAATCACTGTCATCATCTATCCCCTACTTGCCCTGATGAACGACCAGATTCTTCGCCTGGAGAAAGCAGGAATCAGCTGTATCTGTCTCCGCGGCGGACAGTCTGCCGAACTGCGCAGAAGCCTCTTCAGTCAGCTTGACAATGGTACAAAGATCGTAGTTACCACCCCGGAGACCCTGCAGAACCGTCATGTACTTTACGAACTGGGAAAACGCAACATCAGCCTGCTGGTAGTCGATGAGGCCCATGTGATCTCCCAGTGGGGCAAGGATTTCCGCCCGGCCTATTCCGGCCTGACAAATGTAGTCATCCGCCTCCATCCCCATCAGGTCCTCGCATTCACCGCAACAGCTTCCGAACAGACCATCCGCGACATCCGCACCTGCCTGTTCTTTTCCAAGCCCCTCATAGTCAAGGCCGATGCCGACAGGCCCAACATAATCTACCGATCACACAGAGGTCTGAACCGCGCACAGGCAGTTCTGGAAATCGCGGGACAATGCCGACGGCCTGCCATTGTCTTCTGCCGCACCCGGACCGATGCCGAGATGATCAGCCAGAGACTGGTGCTGGAACTCAGGGGTATCGTTATAAGATACTACCATGCAGGGCTTCCCAGAGAAGTGCGTGAGGATATCGAGAAGTGGTTCATGGATTCGGAGGACGGCATCCTCGTAGCCACTTCGGCCTACGGAATGGGCATGGACAAGTTTTCGGTCAGGACCGTAATCCATCACCGGCTCCCTCAGACAGCAGAGGAGTATCTTCAGGAATCCGGGCGCGCCGGCAGGGACGGAGAAACCGCGACGGCGTATGTGGTAATCACTTACCGTGATGTTGCTGAATTCGGGATACCTTCAGGTAATGGGTACAGTCCTCTTCTCGGAATCTTCATCTCCGACAGTTGCAGACGCAGGGCCCTGCTTCATGAACTGGGTCAGGACAAGGACGAATGCACAGGTTGCGATGTCTGCCTCAGGCAGGCCAGACCTGCGTTTCCGGCAGATTCGCAGATTCAGAACCTGATAAGGCGATGGCCATTCAGATTCAATGCAATGATGGCCTCTTTTCTGCTCTGTGGTGTAAATAATCATATTACAAATCCACTTGAGGCTATCACCAATCCCTATTTCGGAAGTGTCAGGGACTGGAATCCGAGAATGCTTTTCAAGACCATAAAACACCTTGCCGAAGAGGATCCTTCCTATCCGATTTCCTCGGTGCAGTTTCTTGACCAGGGAAGATTGCTATACCCGTCGGACAAATTGCTGTATAATGTTTTAGCAAATCTTCTCAGGAGAATCGACAATGGATATTGCTGGATTATACGGAAAGTACGCCGCCTCAGACTCCGCCTTGGCAAAGCTGGCAACCTCAAGAATCGAGGCACTGTCTCAAAGACACCGGGAACTCTTCGGAACAAAGGCACAGGCGGTTTTCTCAACTTCCGGAAGAACAGAGCTGGGAGGAAATCACACAGACCATAATCTCGGCAAAGTGATTGCAGGCTCAATCAATCTTGATACCATTGCGGCAGTACATGCCACTGCAGACAATCTCGTTACCTTCGCTAGTGAAGGCTACCCCACTATTTCGGTAGATCTGTCGCACCTTGATGTCGATGCCTCCCTTTTCGGTACGACTTCGGCACTGATTTCCGGTGTCGCCTTTGCCTTTGTCAAACGCGGCGGCAAAATCGGCGGTTTCTGTGCAAATGTTGCATCCAGCGTATTCAAGGGCTCGGGCCTCAGCAGTTCCGCAGCCATCGAGGTCCTGATCGGGACAATATTCAATAATCTATATAACGAGGACCGTTTCTCCACTACGGAACTGGCAATCATGGGACAGGAAGCAGAGAATATCCACTTCGGCAAACCCAGCGGTCTGATGGACCAGATTGCCTGTGCAAACGGCGGCGTCGTGGGAATTGATTTCTTAAATCCCTCTTCCCCGATCATCACCCCTATTGCCGTTGATTTCGCAGATTACGGCTATAACCTTGTCATCACTACTACAGGGGGCAACCATGCGGACCTGACTGCGGACTATGCTTCAATTCCTCAGGAAATGAAATCAGTTGCCGCTCTTTTCGGCAAAAGCAGCCTCCGCGATGTCGACGAGAATTCTTTCTTCGCTGAAATAGGCTTCCTGCGGTCCAAGCTGGGCAACGACAGGGCAATTCTGAGAGCTTATCATTACTTTGAGGAGAACAAGAGGGTCGATGCGATGGTTCAGGCCCTTGAAAACAGGGACTTCTCTTCCTACCTCTCGCTGGTAACTGAAAGCGGCAGTTCCTCTTTCCGCTATCTCCAGAACATCTACAGCCCTTCTTCTGCCTGCGAGCAGGGAATCGCCCTAGCCTATGCCATGACGGAGTCTTTCCTAGGCTCTTCGGACCCGACGGTCCGCATGACGGGTGCTTTCCGCGTTCAGGGTGGCGGTTTTGCCGGAACCCTCGAGGCTTACATCCCGATCGAGAGGACCGCAGACTACTTCACCCATATGGAAAAGCTGTTCGGAAAGGGTTGCTGCACGGTTCTGGCCATCAGGAACCTGCCTACCACAAGAATCTGCTGAAAAAGGTTTTAATTTTCACCAAGATATAGTGATTTTTCTTTTTTTTGGTGAAATTAATCACTTTTCTCTTTCTTTTTAGCACTTTTTGGTGAAACAATAAGTTATGAACAAGAAAGAAATAATAAAACTCCTGGCCGAAGAAAAGCAGAAGATTGATAAGTTGGTAAAAGCCATTGAGAAGTCCGATATCCTTTCATCCAATGATTCCCTGCTCATAAGGAAGCAGCACGGAAATTACCGTTTCTATATAAGGGAATCGGAAAGCTGCGAACCTCAATACATGGGCTCGAATGAAACGGATAGAATAAAGGCCCTGAGCTCCAAGCTTTATGCGACAAGACTTCTGAAAGCCGCAGCAGCAGAAACATCTCAAATTGAAAAATGTCTGACAATTCTTCAATCGGAACAGAAAGAAGAAAGCTATGACAAAGCTGATATCGATGAAGTATTCAACCATCTCAATGAAAGAATCAGGGAAATGGTGAAACCAACCAGATTCACCGATGATGGCTTCGCT
>JAGCUM010000171.1 GCA_017962865.1 Spirochaetales bacterium | reverse complement strand
GGAGTCGGAGCTTCTGGCCAGCAGAATTGCCCGATGCTTTGCCGTCGACCAGGTACTCTACGAACCGACGGACTTCGAAGACAGACGCGTGACGAGAAGCGAACTGATAACCACAAAGGATAAGAGCATAGTATTTGTCCCTGAGATGGTTCCCTACCTGATAAGGGAGAACAAGAAACTGTGGGACCTGGTTAATGAACAGGATTCATACGGATATCACATGATGAATATCATCGACTATCTGGTAGGCAACACAGACCGACATGCGAGGAACTGGGGCTTTTGGATAAACAATGAAAACAACGTTCCAGAAAAACTATTCCCCCTGATGGATTTCAACCGTTGCTTCCGTTCATATGACAGCATCGAAGGAGCCCAATGCTATACCTATAAAGAGGAAATGCCACAAAAAACAGCAGCTATTCTCGGTGTTCAGGCTATCGGACTCAATCAGATACATTCTTTACCCGAAAGCCTGCAGGAAGCTTTCTCCGACCTGAATTCGCTTAGGCAGACACGTCTGGAACTTATGTTCAGCAAGAGGTTGGATATCCTTCTCGAGGCTCAGAACATATAGGACAGACCTACCCTTGCTCCGAGGGCATATCCGCTGGAGAAGCCTGCCTGAGACAGAATCATTTCATAATTTCCGTCGTTGAACTGGAATCTGTCGAGTGTGAGGAAAATGAAATCGGGATTGAGGGAGAACCTTGCACTGAACCTCTCGGTGAAATAGAACTGGCAGTCGGCTATCAGCCCGATCGAGATGAACGAGTTCGTAAGCTTTACGCCTGCCGAGTCATCGGTCATTCTCATCGTGATTTCCGCAAAAGATACACCGATTGCAAACCCTACTTTCTTGCTTGCCATGTAGGAGTAATACGCCCCGCCCCTGTGCTTGGATGCAGATCTGCCGTACCCCGAATCCTTGCCGTAGGATACATCCTTGAAGACATAATCGCCCTTGAAAAGGATGAATTCATAACCTATTCGCGAGAACCAGTTGGACTGTCCCCATCTGACATCATAGAAAAGATAGGCCGATCCCCCTGAGGTTTTCGAACCGAATGAGGCATTTGCTTCATAACTGTGACCGGAAGCAGAGATCGTATCGAAGCTGACCCCTACCGTGATGGTGCTGTCATCGAGAGTGAGTGCAGCCAGAAAGCCTGCAGACACAATCAGAACAAAGACAATTCCAAGGATTCTCTTCATGGGATTTCTCCATTACAGCCAGTGAATGCGGTTTTCATCAAAACGATCCTGCTGCTCCCTTTCCTCTGCCGGGTATCCATATGGGAACACCGCAAATGCCCTCAGCCCTGCAGGCATACCGATTGCCTTTTCAACTGCCTTCATCCTGTTCTCGATGGGAGCAGTACCGATCCATACTCCGCCGAGACCCTGTGCATCGGTCTCGAGCCAGAGATTCTCCATGGCAATCGAGAGGTCTATGTGGGCATATTCGGGCAACCTGCAGTCGCTTCTGTAGGCAGCAACTATGGCAACGGGTGCAGTTGCAGTCATCTTCCCGTAAGGACATGCATCGGCAAGTTCCTTCAACTTGGCCCTGTCGGTTACCACGAAGAACTCCCACGGTTGCTGGTTGGTTGCAGACGGGGCCTGCATGGCTGCCCTGAGAATTGCAAGGGTCTTCTCCTTCTCTACAGGTCTGTCCTGATACTTTCTGACGCTGATGCGATGGAAAATGCTGTTCATATCGTTCCTCCGTTAGTCATTTTATCATAGGCTCTGCGGGGTGACGTTCCGTTTTCGACATAGATTATGCCGCAATAACGGAAACCGAGCTTCTCCAGAAGGCCCTGCATCACCGCATTGTCCGCATGGGTATCGATTCTCAGATAACTGCATTTTCGGAGAGCCCATTCAATGCAGAACTTCCCTACTCCCCTTTCAGTGCCGCTGCTTGCGATTCTGTGTATCACTCCGTACGGCTCGGTCGAAGACCATGATCCACCCTCGATGACACGGTATGTGGGCTCGATATCGCTGCCGCAGTCATAGAAGAAGGTGCCTACAATGAGACCGTCCTGTTCACACACATAGCTCTTGCCCTGCTCTATATCCTGCAGGATCAGCTCTCTGGGCGGCCACTTTCTGGGTCCCCACTGGGTCGGATTCCCGTTTTCTGCCATGAATGCCCTGGCGCGGTCATATACGGACATCAATGTGTCCAGATCAGAAGGAAGTGTTTTCCTGATTTTCATGTCCATATCATCCCCCGATTGCAGATATACATTTAAGTACCCTTTATAACAGTTGATTATGAATTCCCTTTTATATAACATGATATCTATGAAAGTAGCAATTCTGGGTGCCGGACGCAGAGGCATAAGGCTGGCTCGCCACCTTGTCGAAGAGAACAAGGATGTCATCATCATAGATGAGGACACTGAAGACATAAACGATGCCATGAGCAAGGTTGACTGCCTCGGGTTCAAGGGCAGCGGTACAAACCTTGAAGACCTGAGCGACGCAGGCATAGACGATGCAGATGCTTTCATTGCTCTTACGGGAAGCGATGAGACGAACCTGGTCTCAAGCGGAATAGCATCTTCAGAATTCCACATCCCGCTGACGATTGCTTCGATCAGAAACCTCTCATACACGGGATACAGCGGAATCGGAACCTCCCTGATGGGAATAACACATATAGTCAACCCGACCCAGGAAGTTGCCCAGTATATCTACCAGGATGTCGAGCGTGGAATCTACAGCGATATCATTTCGTTCGAGAATTCTTCGCTGGTGCTCTACAACGTATCCGTAGAGAAGAACTCCCCCTACGCCGACAAGACAGTCATCCAGCTCAGACATGATATCGATGCGAACTTCATCATCGCTGCCCTGAACAGAAACGGAGAAGCTCTCGTCCCCAGCGGAAACACGATAGTCAGAACAGGCGACACACTCAGTATGGTTGCCCATGAAGACAGCGTAGAGAGACTTCTCTCATCGGTCGGCCGCAGATCCATGAAGGCCAAGCGTATCGCCATCGTTGGAGCGACGCAGGTAGCGGACTTCCTTCTGAGATTGATACCGAAGTATCAGCACAAGGATATTGCCCTGATAGACATGAAAGCGGACATCTGTGAGAAGATGGCCACCATGTATCCTGGCGTCCTGGTACTGAATGCAGATATCACGAACGAGAACGTCTTCGAGGAAGAGAACCTTAAAAACTATGACCTGCTTCTCTGCCTGACTTACAACGACGAGCTGAACATCATCACCGCAAGCTATGCCAAGCATTTCGGCATCAAGAACAGCCTCGCCCTGGTGAGCCACAACCCGAACTATGTGAGAATGGCAAGCCACCTCGGAATCGACAACATCATCTCCACTCAGGATGTCACCGTCGATTCCCTGATGAGGTATCTCCATGGACAGAACGTTGCAAGCATGCACTCCTTGTTCGACGGCCAGATCGAAGCCTTCGAGTTTACGATCACCGATGATAATCCCATTGTCGGAAAGTATCTCAAAGACATAGACATGAGAGGAAAGGGAATCATCGCCGGTATCACAAAGAAGGACGGAAGTACGGTGATACCCGGAGGTTTTTATGCCATTGAAGCCGGAGATTCCATCATTACCGTCATCGAGAGAAGATCCACAAGCTTCATCCAGAAGCTTCTGCATGTCGGAACATCACTGAAACAGAAGAAGGGCTGACATGAATCTGAAAAAGAACATTAAGCTTCTGGCGTTCATTCAGATCTTCCTGGCAATCCTCATGGTGGTTCCGCTTCTGGTCAGCTATCACTACGGAGAGTCAAAAGCTGCAACATCATTTCTGATCACAATCGGAATAATGGTCCTCTTCTCCGGAGGAACATTACTGCTGTTGAGAAGAGTCGAAATCAGCAACCTGAAACAGCGTGACGGATTCTTCTTCGTCACTTTCTCCTGGATAATCGCAACATCGTTCGGAGCAATCCCGCTGGTTCTTTCAGGTGATTTCAAATCCTACAGCGCAGCGTTCTTCGAGATCATGAGCGGCTTTACGACGACAGGAGCCACCAGCCTGACGAATATAGAAGGCTGCTTCAAGGGAATCCTGTTCTGGAGAAGCATGACCAACTGGCTCGGCGGAATGGGAATAGTCGTTCTGTTCGTCGCCCTGCTCCCGGCCATCGGTGTCACCACCGGAGCCGGAACCTTCCACCTCATGGGAGCTGAATCAGTCGGCCCCGTCAAGGGTAAGCTCACACCGAAAACGAAGACCACAGCAATGGCTTTGTGGGGAATTTATGTAGGTTTCTCCGTATTAGAGACCATCTTTTTGCTTTTTGGCGGACTCAGTCTCTATGAGGCAGTAACCGTCACTTTCTCCACCATCGCCGCAGCCGGATTCTGCGTGAAAGGTGCTTCGATCGGAGCCTTCAACAGCGCATATGTCGACGCCGTAGTGACACTCTTCATGCTGATTGCCGGCGCCAACTTCTCGCTTTATTACAAGGCCTTTACAGGCAAGATCAAAAGTGCGCTGAAGGATTCCGAGCTCAGATGGTTCTTCTTCATCTGGCTGGTATGTTCCCTCCTTGCCGCTCTGCAGCTGACATCTACCGGAACATACCCCAACATACTCACTGCATTCAGATATTCGGCATTCCATGTGGCATCGGTTCTGACTACAACAGGCTTTGCTACCACCAACTACCTCAACTGGCCCACGTTCTCGATCATGATTGTCGTACTGATGATGTTCATCGGCGGTTGTGCTGGATCGGCCGGCGGCGGAATGAAGGTCACCAGAATCGAGACCCTCGTAAAGCTTACGGGCAACACCATACGCAACAGAATCCATCCATCTTCGGTCTCCAAGATCAGACTCGGAGATGACATAGTCCACGACAACACCATCATGTCGATCGCCGCATTCTGTGCAATCTACATGATCACATGGCTTTTGGGCACATTGGTCCTGACCATAACAGGCATCGACATCGAGACATGCATGGCGGCATCGATCCTGAGCCTGGGCAACATCGGAATCGGTTTCGGAAAAGTCGGCCCGGCCGGGAACTTCTCCATCTTCCCGCTGTGGTCATTGTGGGTCTGTTCCTTCGAGATGCTTCTGGGCAGACTTGAGGTCTTCACCGTTCTTGTAATCTTCTCCCGCTCATTCTGGAAGCGCTGAGTTTACTAAAAACCCAACCTTGACTAATCATTATCAAATGAAATAGATTTTTACTTGACAATATAAGGAATGCGAGGGCAGTCTTGCCCTATTTCGAAATGGC
>JAGCUM010000170.1 GCA_017962865.1 Spirochaetales bacterium | reverse complement strand
AGATGGGGCACACCTTCAGCTTCAGCAGGGCAACCGAGGGTGCAATCTCTGCAGGAAGCATCGTTGCATCGTTTGAGGTCATCTGGCCGACGAGCGGGAATCTGGTTCAGGCAGTCTACGAGGCCTGCATCACACTGACTGCAACAGCACTCTGATAAACAAGCATTTGGGTTATTCGAAATAAATCGAAGGCCACCGGGTTTTCTCCTTCCCTCGGTGGTCTTCTCTTTTTGAAAAACAATAAAGGCAATCAGCCTGGTTTCCACAGAATAACTGTTTTTCTTTATATTCTGTTGTTGTTCGCCGGCCAATCAACAACACAAAAGTCTGCTTTCTCTGTTTTCTGTCGTTTCCCTTTGCCCAGGAAGTATTGAATCGAACATATTTACAACAGATAAAGGGCAAACAGCGTTTCCTGTTGTCCACCGAACAACAGATTTCAAGATTTGCTCTGTTTCTGTTGAATTCGCTTTCTCAATGAAAGTGAATTGCTCTTCAGATACCGATTTGGAAAGCAGGAATGGGTTGTTTTCTACAAAAACAGAAGGAAAGGTGGAAACTGGTAGAAAAAAAGTGATGTGGTTTCTACAGGATTGGGTGTTTTGGGTGATTTTGTAGAAAACAACATCGGCGGAAGCAGGAATATTCTACCGGAATGAATGGTATCGGCCTGAATTGTAGAAAAAGATTCTACAAATATCGGGAGAAGTTTGAATTTGGTAGAAACTGCGGTGGGTCACCCTGAGTTTGGATGACACGTGCTGGATTGCTTTTCCTTTTTTCACTCGAGACCGTGGACCCAGTCGGATCTGAGCATGTAGATCAGGAAGATTATGGAAGAAATGGTCCAGGTAATGGGGTAGGCCGCGAATACAAGCTCGACCGTGTGGGAGATGGACATTGCGACGGAAATGTAAAGGACTCTGAATATGCACCACACACCAAGCATCACGAACATGGGGACCTTGGCTTTGCCGGCACCTCTCATGACTCCTGCAATGGAATGCGACAGGGCCAGAAGGCAGTAGAAAAGCGACTCCACATGTATCTGCCTGACGCCGTAGGCGATGACTTCCGGATCGCTGTTGAAAAGGCCTATCAGATGTCTCGCAAATGCAAACTCAATCAGACCTATGCTCTCGGCCAGGACCATACATACGATTATCCCGAATCGTGCTCCCTGCTGTGCTCTTTCATGTTCTCCGGCTCCCAGATTCTGTCCGATGCAGGTCGTGATTGCCGCGACAAAGGCGTTGATGGGGATGAAAGCAAAGCCTTCAATCTTCATGTATGCTCCGATGCCTGCAACTGCAGTGGAGGAGAAGGTGTTGTAGTTCGACTGCACGAAGACATTGGCAATGGCTATGACGGAGTTCTGTATGCCGCTGGGAAGTCCGTAGCGCACGATTTCCTTCAGAAGAGGGATGTCGAACCTGATTTCCCTGATATTGACCTTGTAAACCTCATTTGTCCTGGTCAGGCGGATCATGCAGAGCACGAACGACAGAGCCTGTCCGATTGTGGTAGCAGCGGCAGCTCCTCCGACGCCCCAGTGAAGGACCTTGATGAAGAACAGATCCAGCACGACGTTGGTTGCAGATGAGATCATGAGGTAGATCAGCGGATGCCGGGAATCGCCTGTTGCGTTCATGATTCCCATGGTGATGTTGTACATGACGCAGAACAGGATTCCGAAGGAGTAGATCCTGAAGTAGGTGATAGACCCCGGCATGATATCGGCGGGGGTGCGCATCCAGCCTAGAATCACGGGTGTCAGCAATACCCCGAAGACCGTCAGAAACAGTCCTGCCACAAGGCCGAAAGCCAGATCCGTATGGATGGCCTTGCGGAGCCTTTCATGGTTTCTTGCCCCGAAGTATTTGGAGATGACGACTCCTGCTCCGATTGCCAGACCGTTGAAAAAGCCGACCATCATGAAGATCAGGCTTCCGGAGGATGCTACGCTTGCCAGAGCCTGGGAACCCAAGGTATTGCCTACGATGAGCGAGTCGGCTGCATTGTAAAGCTGCTGGAAGAGGTTCCCCAGAAAAAGGGGAAAAGAGAATTTCAGGATGTTCTTTCCAAGGCTACCCTGCGTGAAGTCAAGCGTGCTTGTTGTACTGCTCACGCAGCAAGTATCTCACAAGAACAGGGGTTTGGGAACATCTGAAGCCATAATGTGATTGAATGGCCACCTATCAGGTGATATGTTTCAAAACAAGGAGTTCCACGTCTCGTTTTTTGACTGGAAAAATGGTAAGTTGTAGTTATGCAGTATGTCTTTCTTGGCTTGGGTCTGATTGTTGTCGTACTTCTGGTTCTCGTTCTGCTGAAGCTCTCCAAACGGGGTGATGATTCCGAGCAGAAAGCTCAGCTTTCCGAGCTTGCAAGGGATATGGATTCCCTCTCGGAGGCTCTGAGAAGGGTAGAGCAGGCCCAGACGGTCACGAGCACCAGACTTGACGGGATGGATACCCGCAGTTCACAGCTGAACACTCTCGTGGATAAGCGTCTTGAACAGTTTTCCTCGGACAACGACAAGCTTACCAAGACGGTCGAAGGCAAGCTTTCCGAAATCCGTGCGGACAATGAGAAACGTCTGGAACAGCTGCGTCAGACAGTCGAGGAAAAGCTCCAGAGCACTCTTGAGAGCAGGCTGTCATCATCGTTCAAGCAGGTCGGGGATCAGCTTGAGAGCGTGTATAAGCAACTCGGTGAGATGCAGACCCTTGCCCAGGGTGTCGGGAACCTCGAGAAAGTCCTGACCAACGTAAAGGCCCGCGGAATGTGGGGAGAGCTTCAGGCCGAGCGCATATTGCAGGAGATCCTGCTTCCCGAGCAGTATCTCAAGAATGTGGTCACAAAGCGCACCGGCAGGGATCCCGTGGAATTCGCAGTCAGGCTTCCCGGTGCCTCCGAAGGCGAGCATGTTCTTCTGCCCATAGATTCGAAGTTCCCGCGTGAAGATTATGAGAAACTCTGCGATGCAACCCAGAACAGCGATGTGGAGCAGGTGAAGACTCTGCGCAAAGCCCTTGAGAGAAGGATTCTCGACGAGGCCAAGGATATCAGGGAGAAGTACATCGACGTTCCGTACACAACGGACTTTGCGATTCTCTTTCTGCCGATTGAGGGCCTCTATGCCGAGATTCTTTCCATCCCCGGTCTTCAGGAGCGCATTCAGCACGAGTTCCATGTGATGATCTCCGGTCCCGCAACGCTTGCAAGCCTTCTCAATAGTCTCCAGATGGGATTCAGGACCCTTGCAATAGAGAAGAAGAGTTCCGAAGTCTGGCGTGTTCTCGGTGAGGTGAAGACGGAATACGGCAAGTTCGGCAGCGTCCTCGAGGCAGTCAAGAAGAAGCTTCAGTATGCGACAACGGAAATCGAGAACGTATTCACCCGCCATCGTGCTATGGGCAGGAAACTCCGCGAGGTGGAGGCTGTCGAATCGGATGTCGAAGATATTCCCCTGATTGAAGAAGGGGATGATCAGGCCTGAGGAGCCCCGAAGCTCAGACTACGATATTGCTGTAGACGACGACTGCTCCGTCCTGCTTGGTACATGCACGGATGGTTCCGTCCTGGGAGCAGATGACGGCCACCGAGTTTTCTATGCAATTGCACAGCCTGTAGCCGGATCTGTGCCTTGTTCCGTTATCATCGAATCTCTTTGAGGGATCCTCTGTGTCGTCCGTTTTGAGGAAGCGCATCTTCGGTGTCCGGCGTTCCATTCTGTCGGTGAGAATCTCTGCGCCGAAACCGTAGAGGTTCAGGTTTTTGTCCAGAACGACAGCTCCGTCAACGGTAGTGAGTTTGGCAACGAAATCCGAATAGGAGACCAATTCTTTGTCTCTGGCGGTTTTCGACATATCCACAAGGCTCTTTTCTTCATTGAAGATGAATCTGCTGTTGATCCGGTATTTGATATCCAGATATTTCGATTCGTCGAAACCGACCGGCAGTATGAGCAGAGCACCCCCTTGTCTGTAATGGGATACCTTCCAGAGAACACGGGAGAGGAACTGAAGCCTTTCCTTTTCATCTACGTCGGAGCCGGACCTCAGGGCATCCGCCACGATTGAAGAAACGAATACATCGGAACGGGAAATCTGGGTCTTTCCGAATGAGTAGCTCACGATAACGCGCTCACCGATACAGGCATCGATTTCTCCGGGACCCTTGCAGAGGAAGTTGGGAATAAGCGGCATCGCGGAGCCTGAGGAAAGCTCGCCGGTACGTACTTTCTCCCAGCTGGAGAAGGAGGCGATTATATCGGTGATCATGTACGGCAGGGATGAAATGTCGAGGGCAAGATAGCTCATGGACGGGTTTATGGCCGGAACCAGCTTGCGAAGGCCGGTTACAGTGAACGGGACAGGCTTCTCGAGCTTGAGACGGTGGGAATACAGATAGGCATCGAGGATGTCCGATTTCTGCCCGAGAAAACACACCCTGAAGGAAGAAAAAAGACCTTCTTCGCGGATGCAGCCTGCATTGAGAAGTGTTGAGCAGACCTCATACATGATTTCTTTGGGAGGAAGCTGCTGTTCCTCTTCCTTTGCATAGCCTGCCTGATCATAGAGCTCGCTGAAGGTGGTTATGAAATTGCGGATTTCATCCATAATTCAATTCCTGTCGGGATCAGATTACGTTGACCTGGATAAGGTCATGGATGATTTCCCGTATCTTGGACCTGTTCTGCGGGAAGAGAACCATCTGGAAGAGGTATGTTTCCAGCATTATTGTCAGTTTGTCGGCAACATCCTGGGCGCTGCATTTCTTCATCCGATTCTCTTTGATGGCCTGACGTATGAGTCTTGCGAAATAAAGATTCAACTTGGCGGTCCTGCGGGCAACCGTATCCTGGAGGTCTTCGAACTTGTCTATCATCCTCAGAAAGTTGCTCACCTGCTTCTCGTAGGTATCGGCCTTGTTGAGGATATCGTCGGAGATGCGTGAGATTTTCTCTACCGGATCCGTTATCTCTTCCCATTTCTCGGATGTGTACTGGGAGAAGGCAAGATCGGTGGTGTACTTGACCGCATACTGGTAGAGTTGGGACTCGTCCTTGAAGTACTGGTAGACCGTTGTGCGTGAAAGACCGCACTTGGCCGCAATGAGACTGAGGTTGGCATTTTTGCCTTCCTGTGCGTATACCTCAAGGGCGGCGGACATGATTTCGACTTTGCGCTGTTCGTGGTCTATCTTTTTTGGCACGTTGACATTATACGTCTAAATGTCGAAATCGTAAAGGTTTGATTGTTACTGTTGCCGATTACATTTCCTTTTTGTATTTTAGTGTCGTGAAAAGTGTAAAACAGGGCTTTTCGGGGCCCGAAAGACACTAGTTTCAGAGGAAAGAGATGAACATTGACAGATTTACGATAAAAATGAAAGAAGCTCTTCAGGGAGCCGAGAATCTTGCCACCAGGTACAACAATGCAGAAATAGGGTGTGAGCATATTTTCCTTGCCATGCTCCAGCAACCTGAGGGAATCGCCGAGCCGTTGTTCGCCAAGGTCGGCGTTGATTTCCAGGGTCTTCTGACTGAGACGAAGGGTCTTGTCGACAGATTGCCCAAGGCATACGGCACGGCAATGAATGTCGGCATCTCCTCAAGCCTCTATCAGATTCTGACCGCAGCCCAGGCCGAGGCAGACAAGTTCAAGGACGATTATGTCTCGACCGAGCATGTGATTCTGGCTCTTCTGGACGATGCCGGACAGATAGGGCGTCTTCTCAAACGTTATGGCATTACCAGGGATGCCCTCATGCAGGCGCTGCAGAGCATCCGCGGAAGCCAGCGTGTGACCGACCAGGATGCAGAAAGCAAGTATCAGGCCCTCCAGAAGTACTGCAGGGACATGACCGCCCTCGCAAGACAGGGCAAGATGGACCCCGTCATTGGCCGTGACGAGGAAATCAGGCGTGTGATGCAGGTCCTTTCAAGAAAGACCAAGAACAACCCGGTTCTCATCGGTGAGCCGGGTGTCGGAAAGACCGCAATAGTCGAAGGTCTTGCACAGAGGATCGTATCAGGGGATGTGCCCGATTCACTGAAGGATAAGAGTCTGCTCTCGCTGGATGTGGGTGCCCTTGTGGCCGGGGCCAAATTCCGCGGGGAGTTCGAGGAGCGGCTTAAGGCTGTGGTCAACGAGATCACCCGCAGTGAGGGCAGGATAATCCTCTTCATAGATGAGCTACATACCATCGTGGGCGCAGGTGCGGCGGAAGGCTCGACCGATGCCTCCAACCTCATCAAGCCGGCTCTGGCTCGCGGAGAGCTTCATGCAATCGGCGCAACCACGCTGGACGAGTACCGCAAGTACATCGAGAAGGACAAGGCCCTTGAAAGAAGATTCCAGCCGGTTTTTGCCTCCGAACCTTCGGTAGAGGACACCATTTCCATTCTGCGTGGAATAAAGGACCGCTATGAGGTCCATCACGGAGTACGTATCAAGGACGATGCCCTTGTTGCAGCTGCGGTTCTTTCGAACCGATACATCACCAACAGGTTCCTGCCGGACAAGGCCATCGACCTCATCGATGAGGCTGCAAGCCAGCTGAAGATCGAGATCGAGAGCCAGCCCGAGGAGCTGGATAAGATCGAACGTAAGCTCATGCAGCTCAAGATCGAGCAGCAGGCTCTGTCAAAGGAAGACGACGAATCCTCGAAGGCTCGTCTGGAGAAGATCAACAGCGAGTATGCCGATCTGAAGAACACCCGCGATTCCATGCATCTGCGCTGGGAGAACGAGAGAAGTGCAATCGAAGGTATCCGCGAAAAGAAAGCAAAACTTGAAGATCTGCGGACCCAGGAAAGCATAGCCGAACGAAACGGTGATTTTGCAAAGGCTGCAGAGATAGTGCACGGCATGATTCCCCAGCTTCAGAAGGAGATCGAGGAGGATAGCGAGAAGCTCAAGGCCGTACAGGGTGAGAACAAGTTGCTTCGCGAGGAAGTCGATGAGGATGATATCGCCCGAATCGTGTCTTCGTGGACGGGCGTTCCCGTTGCCAAGATGCAGGGCTCCGAGATGCAGAAGTATCTGAATCTGGAGAAGACCCTGTCGGAGAGAGTCATCGGTCAGGATGAGGCAATCGCCGCTGTGGCCAATGCCATCAGACGTAACAAGACCGGAATCGGAGACGAGCACAGGCCTCTGGGATCGTTCCTTTTTGCCGGCCCCACGGGCGTGGGAAAGACCGAGCTGGCAAAGGTTCTTGCTTCCATGCTCTTCGATGACGAGAAGGCTCTGACCAGAATCGATATGTCCGAGTACATGGAGAAGTTCAGTGTCTCGCGTCTGATCGGAGCGCCACCGGGATACGTCGGCTATGATGAGGGAGGTCAGCTGACCGAGGTCGTGAGACGAAGACCTTACTCGGTTGTTCTCTTCGATGAGATCGAGAAGGCCCATCCCGATGTCTTCAATGTGCTTCTGCAGATTCTGGATGACGGAAGGCTCACGGACGGGCAGGGAAGGCTGGTGGATTTCACCAACACCATCATCATAATGACGAGCAACCTCGGAAGCCGTCAGCTGATGGATGCCCCGGATGTCAGAACAGGACATGAGGCCGTGATGGAAGTCATCCGCGCTTCATTCAAGCCGGAGTTCATCAACCGAATCGATGAGATAATCATCTTCAACCGGCTCGGCAAGGCCCAGATTTCCGCTATCGTGTCGCTGCAGCTGAAGAAGCTTGCAGACAGGCTCGCAAACAGGAGCCTGCATCTGAAGTGGGATGATAGCGTGGTTGATCTGGTCAGCGAGGCTGGTTTCGATCCGGATTACGGAGCTCGTCCGATCAAGAGGGCAATCCAGACTATGGTAGAGAACCCGCTTGAGGTGGAGATTCTTCACGGCAGATTCAGCGACGGAGATACGGTGTTGCTGAGTGCTCCGCACGGACAGCTTCAGATCGAGAGAATCAGCGGCTGAGGCTTTGGTAATCCTGCGGGATGTCTATATCCTTGGCCCACGAGGAATCGTCGAACGATGGCTCAAAAACATCTGATGAGCTGAGAATCTTGCTAACGGTCCAGCTATCAGGACATTTAATTATCCTTTCTTTAAGACCATAAGCATGT
>JAGCUM010000169.1 GCA_017962865.1 Spirochaetales bacterium | reverse complement strand
GAATGGCTTCAACATCAATGAAAAATGCGGATCTTCTCATCTTTCCGTTATCAGACAGCTGGTACTGGACAAGAAGCTCGATGCAGGCTTTGCCTTCGACGGCGATGCCGACCGCTGCATGGGAATAGATGAGAAGGGCAATGAGGTCTCAGGCGACCATGTTGCCTACATCTATGCCTCTTACCTCAAGAGCAGGGGCAGGCTTGCAAACAACGTCGTAGTCGGAACTGTCATATCCAATCTCGGACTCTTCAAGGCGCTGGACGCAGAGGGAATCAGCTACATCAAGACAGGTGTGGGAGAGCCTCTTGTCAGCGCGGCGATGAAGGAAAGCGGATGTCTGATCGGAGGCGAGCAGTGCGGGCACATGGTCTTCTCCGAGTATTCCAATACCGGTGACGGCATGATCACTGCACTCAAGATGCTGGATGTGATGGTTCAGGAGAAGAAGAGCCTCGCAGAGCTTGCCGGAGCGCTGAAGATTTATCCTCAGATTTCGGAAAGCATCAGGGTCAACGACAAGAACGCAGCTCTTGCGGATGCGGATCTGCAGAGCACCATCAGGGAAGTCTCGGACCTTCTGGGAGACACGGGCAGGGTGCTTGTAAGACGCAGTGACACCGAGTCCATCGTACGCATCATGGTAGAGGCCCAGAGCGATGAGATCTGCAGGCTCCAGTCAAAGCGTCTTGTCGATGTTCTCTACAGAAAGGGCTATGCCCTGGCCAATCAGTAACCGACGGCAACGCCGAGGATAATGAAAGCCACTACAATAAGAAAATTCACGAGAAAAAGCAGAGAGCTCTTCCTTACCCAGGAAATATAGTTCACCTCTATCATCGAGAGGGAAATCAACAGTATCGGCGATGTGGGGAAGATGACATTGGTATATCCGTCCCCGAATGTGTACAGAAGCACAAGCATCTCCTTGCTCAGACCCAGGGCTGGATTGGACCTGTAGATCATGGCCAGGACTCCCATGACCAGAATGGCCTTGGCTGTCGAAGAAGAGATGAAGAACTCCAGTACAAGAACAATCAGATAGATTGCCAATGCGATGAAGTAGATGTTTCCGCCGTTGATCAGGCTGTTGATCTGGTTGGTTATGGTATCCATGACACAGCCTTCGACCAGTACGTACTTGATGGATGCGGCCAATGAGATGAAAACCAACGTGGGCAGGGCTCCGAGAAGTCCGTTTGCAAAGCTCTTTCCGGCTTTGCGGAAGCTTCCTGCAGTCAGAGATCCGACAAGCAGACCGCCGATGAGGAAGTAGGCGGTGAGAATCACGACGGTATAGTCCCTGAGAGATGAAAGCGATGATGAAAGGATGATGAGACCGAGGGATACCAGAAGGAAAACCGAGTATATGATTCTGACTTTCTTGGGGTCCTGGGGGGATTCGGCGTTGTCCGATTCGCTCATCGTTTCCCTGTAAATGGTGTCATGGATGTATGTCATGCTGTCATAGGGGTTCTTCCTGATGCGTCTGATGTAGAGCAACAGGAAGGCCATGAGAAGGCCGAACATCACGACAAAGATAAGGATTCTGAACCAGATGTTGATCAGTGGATTCACATCGATCAGCTGAGAGGCGTAGAGAACGGTAAACGGGTTTGTGATGGCGCCCGCGAAACCGAAACCGCATGAGAGGATGCAGCAGATGAAGCCGGTGAAGGAGTCATATCCCAGGACAACGCATAGGGCGGTGACTATCGGCAACATGGTGAGCATTTCCTCGAACAGGCCTAGGAAAGATCCGAAGCAATAGAACAGGAAGGAAACGAGAACCAACAACAGAACCGGGCGGGTCCTGAAACGTGCAGATACGTTTTCGACTATGGAACGGATTCCCCCGACGTCGTTCATGACCTGAAAGGCTGCGGAAATCACGAAAAGGAAGAGGGACAGCATTATGAGCGAAATGCCATCGGATGATGTGAATACCAGAACCGGTGCCAGAATTCCTTTCCAGATCGGGATCCCGCTCTTCTCGGGGAGGCTGTTGTAACTGATGTCGGCAATTCTCCCGGTCGCAGGATCTTCAGTGATGCTGAATGCCCCTCTCGGGATCACATAGGTCAGGATGATGGAAAGAACCATAAGACCCAGGAGCAGCAATACGACATGGATGAATGTTTTCTTTGAGATGTTGATCAGGGTACGTTCTCTTTTTTCCATCAGTTATCTCCTTCCTTATTGTTCCTTCTTTCTGCAAGCATGTCCACAAGAAGTGCCCATCTTGCCACCTGCTGCCTCTGGCTCTCCGGGTAGAAGTAATGCATCTCGTTGTTATTATACATCTCGAATTCCTCATTGCAGGAGAAAGCCATTGCCGGCATCTGATCGATTGGCCTAGTAAACTCCTCCTTTGAAGAACGATAGCGGAATTCCTTGCTATCAAGCCAACATTCACCGTCTTCCCAGCGGATCGGGCCACCGAATTCGCCGTAGATTTTGGTCTTTACCTTTGTATGGAGCTCAAATGTGTCCAGGTCAGTGGCCTCGAGAGCCTTGATGTCCTCATAATAGTCCGCAATGGAGAAGGTCTTCCCGTCTTCTTCGAAACGATAGTTCTCATTCAGGGTGTAGGAGGTTCCGCATTCCGTGCAGTAGAGGGTGTTCCCCTTGCTTCTTGTCGTGTAGAGGCTCCCGCAGTCCCTGCAGCGGTATAGGATGTTCTCCAGACCTTTCGCCTTGTCCTTCTGCCTGTAGGTGTCGATCAGGTTCTCCGATGCATCGTTGAAGAGGGTATCACGGATAATCAGCTCGACTTCCTGATTCGTCATCTCGGCAAGCTCTTCCCTGCGGATTATGCGTTCGACCCTGATGTTTATGTTGGACTTGTATTTTCTCTTTCTCCACTTGGGCTTTGAGAAATAAGCACCGTTGATCTTCACCAGCACCAGGTCGACCTTGAGCTTGCGGTAGAACGCTGCCCCTTCGACGATTGGGTTCGACCTTCCGTCGGGCGAAAGCCTGCCTTCCGGGAAGATGACTATCGGAGAGCCTCGCCTGATTATCCTGAGAATCCCCATGGCCGAATGTACGTCCGGCGTGAACAGCCTCTTGGATATGAAGCCTCCGCCCTTTGCCAGATGCTTGAGGATAGGCCTGGTACAGTAGAGCTCGTTTACGAGATAACTGGGATTCCTGGGATGGGAGAGTCTTGATATGTAGTTGAAATCGGGGAAGGATTCATGGTTTGTCAGAAGAATATAGGGGCTTCTGATGTCTTTCATCAGTTCGTCCTCGATGGTAAGGTGCCGGGGTTTGCCCTGCCAGGTGCGGGCCAGACCCAGTGTCAGGGCGTAGACGGGGGAGTCGGGTGTTTCTTCGGTGCCCTTGAATACGAAGCGCTTTATGAAGAACAGGATGAGGACGAAAAGAAGGGCAGCCAGAATCACGATGATCAGTATCAGCAGCCACAGCGGCAGGGCGTTTCTGAAGAATGCCGTTCCTGCGGCCCCCATCAGGTTGGATACGATTATGGACGGGATGACGCCCGTCATCACCGTGAATATGTATTTCCTGTATTTCAGCTTTGAGCCGCTTCCGTAGTAGCAGATTGCCCCGAAGGGAATCAGCGGCATGAAGAAAAGCAGATAGAGCAGAAACACGATGTTTCTTTCATGGGTGTTGGCAGAGATCCTGTCGATGTTTCTTCTGCTTCTCTCATAGGCAGTGCTTCTGACATGGAAAAGCCTTACCAAGGCGAAGATGATCGTTGCTCCCAGACCTACACCGATGTCGCACAGAAGCAGTGCCATCGGGAATGGGTAACTGAGTCCGCTGGAAATCTGTATGAACTCCGCCGGAATGAAGATGACAACCATCTGCAGAGCTTCGATCAGGGCAACCGACAGAAAACCCTGAACGCCCTTATCCCTGAGAAGCTCAGTGGCTCCGTCCACATCATGAGCCATCTGCATGCGGAGGAACGGCACCATGATGTCTTTGAGAAAGAACGTGAACATGGCAATGATGGCCAGGACAATGAGGGTTACTATCAGTTTCTCTCTTTTCCGCTGTCTGCTTTCCATGACCGTTAAACAATATAGATTTATACGCGCGATTGCAACACCGCAACACTTCGAGCTGTTGGTAATCGGGTAGGTTTGATGCTAAACTGATTCCGGAGGACCCGCAAAGATGCTTCTATTCGTCAACTGCTGCGTACGCAAGGAATCCAGGACCAAGTCTCTTGCCGAGGAGGTCATAAGAAGAATCGGAGATGAGGATGTAAAGGAACTCAATCTCTATGAGGAGGGCATCAGGTCTCTGGATGCCGTTACTCTGGCAAAGCGCGACAGGCTTTCCGCCGCAGGGGATTTCTCGGATTCCATGTTCGACTATGCCAAGCAGTTCATGGCAGCAGATACCATCGTGATTGCCGCACCGTTCTGGGACTATTCGTTCCCGTCGGTACTAAAGACCTATATCGAGAACGTGTTCTGCGTGGGGCTGATTTCCGTCTATGACCAGTTCGGTGTCCCCCATGGAAAGTGCAGGGCCGATAAGCTCTACTATGTGTCGACCGCAGGCGGGCAGTTCCTTCCCTAATACGGATATGAGTGGATCAGGGCGGTTGTCACGAGGTCCTTCGGTATCAGGGAAACCGGACTCATCTATGCCGAGATGCTGGACATCGAAGGCAACGATGCCGATGCCATAATGCGAAAGGCGATTGATTCCATCGTTCTCTGACAAAAAGAGTTTTTGAAGTTGACCACTAGACAGTTTTTCCAAATCGTGCATAATAGTAATGCAATGCACGGCTAACTCAGCGGGAGAGTGCCACCTTGACGTGGTGGAGGTCGAGGGTTCAAACCCCCCGCCGTGTAAATGAAGAAGGCAACCTGAAAAGGCTGCCTTCTTTCATTTAGGCACAATGGGGGTTTGAAGCGGAGCGGTAGGAGGACACACCGTGTCCGAAGCGGAGCCGGCCTGAAGGCGGACAACCGGGAGCCTGAAGGCAAACCCCCCGCCGTGGATTATCGGCGGTTGGCTGTATGCCCCCGCCGTGTAAATGAAGAAGGCAACCTGAAAAGGCTTCCTTCTTTCATTTAGGCACAATGGGTATTTGACGTCAGTTAAGACAAATAGACAATTCCATGTATAACATCCTAAAATTGTCT
>JAGCUM010000016.1 GCA_017962865.1 Spirochaetales bacterium | reverse complement strand
TACATCGTCCTGTTCCCGATTGTCCCGATCCTGATCCTGGCAGCAATCATCTCCAGAAACCTCTACAAGAAGACCGGAACCGTATGGCTCGGCGCCTTCATCAATGCCCTGCTCTTCACCATCATGACGGTCGCGAACACCGCCGCATCGTTCTCATACGTGCTGGCCTGATAAAGACCGATACCGTCAATCACAAAAGGCTGCCGTTCTGCGGCAGCCTTGCTTTTTCTGTTTGAAGGGTCGGAGAATCCTATTCCTGAGGTCGGGGATTACCCGAGATGACTATCCGTGTCGAATTCATCCCCAGCGTATAGTCGTTTCCGATGCTTGAGGCGATTCCGCGCAGAAGACGCACGTTCTCCGAGCAGTCCCCCTCCATATCCGTAAGCGGATCGAAGACCGTTCCGAGACTGCGGAAATCGATCACCACGTTCCCCTGTTCCAGTCTCACCAGGATATCCATATATGCCTTATGGTCTTTCTTTCCGGTGATATAGACGGCCATTTCCTCGACTGCCAGAGCGGAAAGGACCGCATTGTGTCCGCTTATGCCGTTCTGCTCGCAGACGGCCTGCATCTTCTCGCTTATTCCTGCAATCGAAGCAGGATCATCGCCGATGGTGACATCCATCACCGGGGTCGAATCCTCATCGGTCTCAATCAGAAGCAGACCCTTGAAGCGCCCTTCCGAACGGGAGGCGATGATGCCGTTGCGGATTACCATGAAAACCAGAATCAGGACCGCAGTCGTGGGGAAAGCCCACCAGAGACCCGCTATTCCGAACAGACGGCTGAGCAGCCATGCAATGGGAATAATAACCCCGAAGCTGTCCAATGCGCTGACAAGTGTGGCATAGGGGGCAAATCCGACCACCTTCAGATAGCTGAAGAAAAGGATGACAGAACTTCTGATGAACAGCATCAGGGAATAGATCCGAAGCGCCTGGACCGCAGTCGACAGTTCGAGGGAATCCCTTATGTTGTAGATTGCGGCGATCTGGTGTGCAAACAGCGCACAAACCCCTGTCACCACAGCCGCAATGACGACCTGCCATTTAATTGAAGTCCTGAGGACCGATGCGTCTCCGGAGAAATCGCGTTGCCCGTGAAGCAGGCTCATGATCGGGACGGACGAGCCCATTATCGAACCCAGGAAAATGGAAACGATGGAGTTGGCCTGAAGGCACAGCGACAATGCCACGATTCCCGCAGTACCGGCAAGGGTCGAGGCCAGAGCGTTACAGAAAGCGAACTGAAGGGAGAACCCGATCTGGGTCATGGCCTCTGGGCCACCCTGCACCAGGACCTTCTTCAGAAGCGAGAATGACGCTCTGATCCTGAAAGAGACATATACGCGAATCTTTTTTCCCAGAATCAGAACCACCAGAACGATCAGTCCGACCAGATAACCTGTCAATGTCGCCCAGGCCGCCCCTTCCACCCCCATCCTGAATATGTGGATGTAGACATAGTCCATGAAGATGTTCACGACGTTGGCGACAACGTTGATCACCATGCTGTAACCCGGATACCCGGCAGACGGAAGTAATGTCGTGAAAGTCAGGATGGCGGTAAGGAACGGGGTCGAGAACAGCAATACCCGAAGATAGACGCTGAACTCCCCCATCAGCTCCGCATCCCTGCAGAGAAGACGAGATACAGGATTGAAGAACAGCATCCCGCCTGCAAGAATCACCAGTCCCACGACCAATGCCATGACCATCGAGACCGTCAGGCTCCTGCCAGCACCTTCATGGTCCCTCTTTCCGAGAAAAACCGCATACACGGTTGCAGCTCCGCTTCCCAGCAGACTGTAGGCGGCGGCAACCACCAGCATCAGGGGCATTCCGAGGTTGACGATCGCCATGGCCTTGCTGCCGAGCATGTTGGATACAAGCATGCTGTCCAAAAACTCATTCAGAGACAGGGCGGCATAGGATGCCATCGTAGGCAGAAGATACTGTCTGAGTTTCTTCCTCAATATGAGATCAGTTCTTGAGAAGCCGGTCTTCATCAGTTCTACTCCACCGAAGCCACGAGAACCGAAACCATATCATACAGGGGCATCTCGATCCTAAGCCCTGCAACCTTCAGCAGTATTTCCATTCCTTCCATACCGTACGGGAGATGGGAGTATGTGCTTTCAGGAACCAGAATCTGTCCTCCTGAACGGACCTTGGAAACAAACACCAGTATCTGCTGGATGACGCTTTCGAGATCTGCAAAAGACCTGTCACGGGAAAGGTCCAGAATACCGTATTCATAGCTGTCGTAGCTCTTGGCAAGGCTCTGCGAGTCGACGACCTTGGCGCCCTTAATCTCTTTGACAGTGTCGCTGAACACAAGGGTTGCACCCCTGCAGCCTGCGACCTCCATCACGGCTTCGATATCCGATTCAAGGCACTTAGATGCCTCCTGGGGACGGCTCGACTGGAAGAGAATACCTGAATATCTGGTCTCCAGCAGATGCAGAAGCTCGCACTCATCGCGGACAAGCTGCTCATTTTCATGCAGAAGATAAACCGAGCCGCCTGCTGTTTCCAGGCTCTTTGTCTGCGGAAGAGTCTCTGTCCTTCCTATGGCATCGAATGATGAGCAGTAGTAGCTCTTCATGTGGGTTGCTATCTGCAGAATCGGAGCTGAGCTGATCTCAGTATCGGAATGCACGATGAAGAATTTCATGAGACCCGTCTTCCTGATACGGTACGGTGTGAAGAAACCCTTCTCGAATTTCCGAGGATCCAGATAGCAGTCCAGGGCGACATCCGTCTCATGATGCCCGAATATCCCTTCGATGAACTTGCGCGGAAGCCCGCCGCCCATGGGACGGCAGTTGACCTCGATGAGCACAGGACCCTTCTCGTCAACCATGTATTCGCCGTGGACAGGACCGTATTCGATTCCTATGGCCTGCGCCACCTGACATGCGTAGCGGGTCAGCCTTGAATGCCCGACCTCAAGTCTGGGGACCGTGATTGCATAGTTGTATGCATTTGCCCCGTTTGGCATCTTCACCTTGTCATATTTCCATACGCTGACAACACGATGCCTTCCCTTGCAGGAAACGGTATTGACGATGTATTCGGTTCCGATGATCCTTTCCTGCATCAGTATGGCCACAGGTTCCTCCCCGTCCTTTATGGGGTGGGAAAAACTCTTGCGCACTGCAGTAAGCATCTCGTCATAACCGTGGCAGAGATAAACGCCCTGGGTTCCCGCTCCGCGGACTCTCTTTACAACGACATCCTCGGTTCCCAGGGATTTGTAGTATTCAATGGCATCCTTTTCTCCGGTGATGACCTTGCCCCGGATATAGCGGATGCCGGACTTCCTGAGAGCCTCGTGCATGGCATCCTTTTCCGTCATTGCGGGAATGCTTGATACCGGGTTTCCCGGCAGATTCAGATCGGCTTCAAGCCGTGCAGCCAGCGCATCGCCGAAGTCGCTTCCGGCAACTACGGCAGCAGGGTTCACTTCCCTGACCTGACTGAGGACCTCCTGATAATCCGGGTTCTCCCTGATTATCTTCACGCTCCCGCCAAGTCTCCTGTTGATTGTCTCCCTTGCGGATCTGAACGGAGCAGTATCCTCCTCGGTTCCCACATAGTTACATTCAACAAGAACCGGCTCATAACCGCGGGAACGGGCATCATCGATATAGTTAAATCCCGTCGAAATATACTCACAAATAACTATACTGCGTTTCATAT
>JAGCUM010000168.1 GCA_017962865.1 Spirochaetales bacterium | reverse complement strand
GTGACATCGGGTTCTGCAAGAGTCACCACGAACCCGATGACGAAACCGATTATCAGCATGAAAGCTATATTGCGCTTCTGGGTAAGTACTGATCCCAGCTTTTCACCGACCGGAGCTATGCCGATTGAGGTTCCCGCCAGAAACAGCGAGAGTCCCAGGACAAGCATGACCGCCCCTACCAGGAAAGGCACAAGCATGCCTCCCAGAGGAGCAATCGTAAAATGCAGGAGAAGGGCAAGAACTACTATCGGTACTACCGAGAGGAGAGTCTCCTTGAGTTTTGCCGAAAAATCCATCTAGCGGGGGTCCTTACTTTTTCTTGAAGATATTTTCGATATCGGCAAGCATATCGAACGTCTTCTTCTCTGACCCATCGACATTCTTGATTGTCTGTTTGGGCTTCTCGGGTGAGGATCCCATAGTGGACATCATGGAATTGTTGAACGCAGATGAAGCTCCGGCGGCAAAGGCCAGGACCGGCTCACGGGTTCCGTAGGAGTTCTCCTTTCTTCTCTTGAGCTCTTTCAGATGCAGCTTGCGGTAGGAACCGCGGCCTTCCTCATAGATGGACTTGTGGCCCGAGCCATAGCCGTAGCCGTATCCCTTGCTGCCGTAACCGTATTTCTTGCTGCCGTAGGATCCGTATGATCCGTAGTAGCCGTAATAGCCGTAAGAGCTCTGGTTCCTGGCAACAACACCGTAATAGATGAAGCCCAGAAGCGGAGCCTGGATGAACTCGAGGTCAGCTATGAAGCTTGCAAGTGCACGCTTTGAAGCAACACCGGCGCGGATGTTGAGGACAAATCCGTCAAGGTGTTTGGCAAGGTGCGTGAACTCTGAGCCGTAGGAAAGCGGCGGGCAGTCGATGATGACGTAATCGTAGACGTGCTTGAGCTTTTCGATTATCTGGCTGAAACGGTCCGAATTGTATAGGGCATTCGGGTTCCTGGTACCCATGCCGGGCGGCAGGATGTGCAGGTTGGGAATCTTTTCCGTCGGACGGACTATACACTTCTCAAGCGGAACATTGTTGATTGCCGAGTCAACAAGACCCACCTTCGACCTCTTGAGCTTGAAGAAGGCTTCGATTGCAGGTTTGCGGAAGTCACCGTCTATCAGCACGACCTTCTTTCCGGCCATGGCGTAGGCAGCAGCGATGTTACAGATGACGGTGGTCTTTCCTTCACTCATATCGGTGGAGTTGATGGACAGCACCTGGATCTTCTTGGGAAGCGAATAAGCGATGTTGTTTGCAATCGATCTGAAACGCTCGGATACAGAGGCATCCGGGTCGTTCAGAACGAACAAGGCTGGGAAATCCTCCTCGACCTTGTCCACATCCCTTATATAGGGAGTCCAACCGAGAGACGGCATGTCCTTTCCGAGGATGGTTCTGATTGTGTCCTCGCTTCTGATCGTATCATCCGTGAACTCGAGGAAGAAACCGAACAGAACGCCCATGGCGATACCGCCGACAACGGCGATTGCAAGAATCATCATCTTCCTGGGGCTGACAGGAGAGATGGGAACAACAGCGCTGTCGATGACATTGACGTTACCAACAACGGCGGCTTCAACCATCTTGGTCTCTTCCAGGAGCTCTCTGAGCGAGAGGAGAAGCTGCTCGTAGATCTGCACATCTCTCTGGAGCTCGAGATACTTGCGTTCCATGATCGGGTAATCTGCCAGATCCTCGTTGTAGACATCGATGACATTCTCAATGGCTTCGATGGTTGCTTCCACGCAGATGTAATCGGAAACCGCCTTGGCATAGTTGGCATTGCTCTGTCCGACCTTCTGTGTGACGAAGTTGTAGATTTCCTTCTCTTTGGAGGAGATGGCATTCTGAAGAACGAAGGTTCTGGAACTCTCTTCCGGAGACTCCACGTTCGGGTACATTATCAGTTCCTTGCTGTTAGCCTTGTAATCGGTAAGCAGGCTCTGCAATGCAGCATCGGTCTTGATCTGGTCTACAGACGGCAGGCTTCCGGAAGGGTTGAAGCCTTCCATGAGGCTCTGGGCCTCGATCATCTGGAGCTTAAGAGGCTCGATTATGAGCTGGAAGGATGCAATCTTCGTGGTCAGAAGAGTGTTCTTCTGCGTCATCTGGCTTATCCCGCTCTGCTCCTTGTACTCGGAAAGCGCTACGCTGGCGTCGGAAAGGAGAGTTTCAGTTGCGGGAATCTGGGATTCCAGGAACTCTCTCTGGGCGCTCTTGGAGTTCTTTGCGATGCTTGTGAGCATCTCGGTATAGGCTGCGAGAATGGCGTTTGCGAAATCCGCGCAGAACTGCGGGTTGCCGTCCTCTACGGTAAGCTCGTTGATCTTGGTGTTGCTGACTGTCTTGACCGAGACCTTCTTGGAGAAGCTTGCTCCCTTGAAGTCCTTCTCGGAATAGGGAATCCCGTCCGGATCCAGATACTGGGTCAGATCCAGCATGTTCAGGGCATTCTGGAGGTTTGTCGTGGAGGTTATGAGCTGGACCTCGGTGTCGATCTTGGAAGAACTGGTACTCGTGGTCAGCAGGCTTTCGATGCTTGTTGCGTTGGAGATGGGTTCAACCAGTGCTGTCGCAGATGCCTCGTATGT
>JAGCUM010000167.1 GCA_017962865.1 Spirochaetales bacterium | reverse complement strand
TTTTTTACCTACGTCTACTCTCATAAATTCCTCCGTGCTGAAATTCTACCACAAACCAAACTCCTTTTTACAAGCTTTTATTCGTGCTATCATGTTACTAAAGTACTCGGTCCGTATCCTCTACTACGACGGTACCTCGGCAGAGTGGGCAGCGCTGCTTACCCAGGCCAAGAATATCCTCAAGGGAACGGACGCCGCGGTCCACTGCACTGACTGACAGACCCAAGACTTTCAGCTTACCTATAGTCTCAGTTACATTATTCTATTTCCCTGTATTTGCATTCGATGCTAGAATGGAAGCGAATCGGGAAGGTATATGAAGATTAGCAGAAGCGGTAGTTTTTTGATTGTGGCGGCGGTCTATGTATTGGCCGCTGTCTGCGGGTATTGGGTTTTCGGGGCTCTTGAAGGGCCCGTCTGGTCACGCGTGCTTCTTGCGGACATCGCAGCCACGGTTCTGGTGTTTGTTTTCAGCTGTCTTTTCAACAATGCATCTGTCTACGATCCCTACTGGAGCGTCCAGCCGATAGTGATACTGGCTCCGATGGCGCTGATTTATCCCAACATGTCGAAGCTTCTGCTTCTTGCAATGGTCTGCATCTGGGGCATAAGGCTGACAGGCAACTGGGCGTACACCTTTACCGGTATGGATCATCAGGACTGGAGATATACCCAGCTCAAGGAGACCTCAGGAAAGCTCTATCCCTTCGTGAATCTGGCAGGAACCCACATGTTCCCGACCTTGGTGGTATTCCTGTGCGTGCTGCCTGCCATCTCCGTGATGCAGGAGGCTCCCGCATTCACTCCGCTGTGTCTGCTCGGTTTCTGCATTTCCATCGGTGCTGTCATGTTGCAGCTGGTTGCGGATACGCAGATGCACAACTACAGGAAGGACCGCAGGACTCCGTTTGTCGAAGTAGGGTTGTGGAAGAACTCCAGACATCCGAATTACCTGGGCGAGATAATGATGTGGTGGGGCGTGGCGGTCTATTCGGTCTGCCTTCTGGGCTTCAGATGGTATCTGATCCTGGGTGCTCTGGTGAACAACCTCATGTTCCTTTTCATTAGTATAGCGATGGCTGACAAAAGGCAGGCCAAGAAACCCGGCTACGAGGAGTACTGCAGGGGAAAGAACTGCCTGATTCCCATCAGATTCGGCAAGGCAGACAAATGACGGCAAGAATCATCATCGATTTCACCATAGCCCTCATGATCGCAACTGTTGCGGCAGTGGCATTCCAAAAGGAGGATCCGGGCAAGGTTCTTCCGTACTTCACCGTGCAGTCCAACCTTCTGTGCGCGGCAGTAAGCCTGGTCTGCGCAATCTGGTCTTTGTTTGCACCTGAGCCGCTTTGGCTGCAGATTATCAAATATGCTGCAACCTGTGCAGTTACGGTGACTTTTGTCACGGTTTTCTGCTATCTGGGCCCTCGTTTCAAGAAATGGGACTATCTGCTTTCGGGACCCAATCTGTGGTTGCACCTGTTCTGTCCGCTTCTTGCAATTGCTTCGCTTCTTCTGCGCACTCCGCTGAAATGGAGTTTCGGCATCGTTTTCACGGGTCTTGCGCCTGAAGTGCTTTATGCACTGCTATATCTGAAAAAAGTCGTTCTGGACCCGCCTGAGAAGCGCTGGGATGATCTCTACGGCTTCACCAACGGCGTCAGCTGGTTCTGGAGCATGATTGCCATGTTCACTGCCAGTTTTGCCATAAGTCTGCTGCTTTGGTTCCTTCTGGGGGCCCTGAAATGATCCAGGATATCTATCCGAGTAAGCTCAACAACAGTTTCTCACAGACAAAACCGACACAATCCGACAGCCTTGCCGTATTCGATGATTCGGGCAGGCTGCTTGTCCGCCATGTGGACAACCGTATCGGTTTTCCTCAGATCTCGGAGTTTCCGGGGCATGATTACATCTACCTTTTCTCGATAGACGAGAGAAAATACTTCCTTGCCTTGGACTGCAAGGCCGCCGAGACGGACTGCTACAGTCTTCATACCATCAGAGAAGTGCGCGACCTCTTTGAGGGCAAGGAGGTTTTTGCAGCATTCACAGCCTTCCATCTGTGGCGATGGTATGCGGACAACAGGTTCTGCGGAAGGTGTGCAAGAAAACTTGTACCGGATACAAGAGAGAGGGCACTCAGATGTCCTGAATGCGGAAACATCATCTATCCGCGCATAAACCCTGCAGTGATAGTTGCCGTGACCGACGGCGACAGCCTGCTGATTACGCGCTATCGCAACGGTTATTCCCACAATGCCCTTGTGGCGGGCTTCACGGAGATCGGTGAAACTCTGGAGCAGACAGTCGAGAGGGAAGTGATGGAGGAGACCGGCCTGACGGTAAGGAACATCAGGTACTACAAGTCCCAGCCCTGGGGCATGGCTCAGGATATCCTTGCAGGTTTCTTCTGCGAGGCAGACGGCAATACGACTATCCACATGGATGAGAACGAGCTCAAATATGCACAGTGGGTCAAGCGTGAGGACATCGTCCTTCAGCCCAATAACCTGAGTCTGACAAACGAGATGATGAGGCTTTTCAAGGAAGGCAGGGAGAAACAATGTTCAGGGAAATGAGAAGAAAAGGCCAGCAGGTCCCGCAGGAGGAATGCATCCGCATACTGACCCAGGAGAAGAGGGCAGTCCTCTCGGTCAACGGTGACGACGGTTATCCGTACGCAGTCCCCATCAACTTTTATTACGATACCGCCGAGAACGCCATCTACTTCCACAGCGCCATGAAGGGGCACAAGACCGATGCCATGCAGAACAGCGACAAGGTCTGCTTCACCGTCCATGACCGGGGCTATAAAAAGGAGGACTGGTCCTACTTCGTGACCAGCGTCATCGCCTTCGGACGCGCAAGCATAGTCACGGACAGGGAAATCAAGAGAGACAAGCTTCGCCTCTTCGGTCAGAAGTATTTCCCGGAAACGGTTGATATCGAAGAGGAACTGGACAGCGGGATGGATCACATCAACCTGATCCGCATTGAAATCGAGCATATGACCGGAAAGCTCGTCAACGAGAGATAATGGGCACACGATGAATGTCAGACTGATAGAACTGAATAAGAAATAGAAATCACTCGAAGAACAGGTTTTCGGGCACCGTTCCTTCAATGGAGGCGGGGATGGATATGTTCAGCGCCTTCAGGATGATCGGTGCGAGATCGCGCGGCATGAAGCTCGTAAGGCCCGCAGGATTGACTGTCTTTCCGCGGATGGCACATACGATATTCATCTCCGCGGGTGTGTCCTTTCCGTGATAGCCGTCGGGGGTTCCTCCGTGGTCGGCGACAACGACAAACAGCGTGGTCTCCGGATCGTACTTGCCGAAAATGTCCATCGTGTAGTCCTGGATGTTCCGAAGCGCCTGTCTGTGCTGCTCCGAGCCGTAGCCGTAGGAGTGGCCGATTTCATCTGCGGTATCGAAATGAACGAAGAGCAGGGTGGGCTTTTCCTCCGAGCTGTCAAGGTACTCGCAGACGTGGTCGCGGACCACAGGGTCATCGTAATACAGGGCCTTGAAGCGGATATCCGGGTCCTTGTAGACGCCGGCGGTTGTCTCTATCAGGCCGTAGCTGATAGGCGCCCAGGCGCAGATTGATGCCAGTTTCCTGGATGGATCCGCATTGTGGATTATCTGGAATACACTTGGATATTTCCTGTTGGTGAAACGTTCTACGGAGATCTTGAGGTTTGTGACCTCTAGCTTGTCGGGCGACACTCCGTGTAGGTATGATCCCCAGTTCTGGGCACTGATTGACGGCGTCTCGCAACTGTACTCAAAGCCTATGGCACTCTGCGTCGAGAAGAAGGTTGCAAAGTCGGCAGTCAGCTCGTCTCCGTTGTTGAACAGTCCGCCGCCTCCGTCGATTCCGATTACCACGACGCTCTTGTATGTTGAATCTCCCAGAACCGATACCGGGTCGTAGGCTGCACAACAGGTCAGAAGAAGAAGGGCCAAGGCCGAAAAAACATAAACAGATATACGTCTCATAGCCCCTCCTAGAATGTAAAGATGTAGCCAATCCGAAGCGAAGCCACGGCGCCCATGATCAGGGAAATCTTCCCGAGACCCTCTCTGTCATCGTTTCGTTCGATTTCCCGGAAGGTCCATGGAATGAACAGCCACGAGCTGATATCATAGGAATCGTTGTTGCCTTCGATTCCGAGAAGACGTCCCCAGCTTGCCAGCGGCCATCCGCAGGAGAGGAAAAGCCCGTGATGGGCATTGAGGTTATATGTGTACCTCAGTTGCAGGCTGAGGGATGTCAGCACGAAGGTATCGTGGTTCGGAATCAGGTCGTAAAGCCCGTCTTCCTTGTCTTTGATTATTCCCGCGGTCGCAGCCAGGCCCAGATTGAGGGTGCTCGAAGGGCTATCCACCAGCCTGTACGAGAAGCCCACCGTCATGCCCTCGAAGAGGCCGAATGAGTACTTGCGCCAATCCTTGCGCGACACATCCAGATCAAATAGGGAAGAGGAAATCGGGTATCCGATATCCGTGACGACGGGGAAAGTCGATCTGAGATCCGCATCGAGATCCCACGATCCGAAATTGAAGGAGGCCCCCAGCGACGAGAGCGCCCCGATTCCGACTCTCAGCGACACAGCCGGCAAGACCGATACCGCCAAGACCACCAGAACTATCAGAACAGTAAGCTTTTTCATCTGATGAAATTCTATTCATAGTGCGGAGAATGGGTAATAGACATTGCGGTTTTGGTACAAATATAACAAGATAATGGCATGAACGAACCGATCATCGAAGCTGCCATCACATACATCGGAAAGCTTTTCTGCGGCAACGCAGGAGGCCACGATGACAAACACTCGCTGAGGGTGTACAGACTTGCCATGCGCATCGCGGATACCGAACCTGAATGCGACCGGGTCATCGTTGCCCTCGGTGCGCTGCTTCACGATGCGGACGACTACAAGCTCTTCGATACCACCGACAATGCCAATGCCAGAGCCTTTTTGAAGGCCAATGGAATTCAAAATGACATAATCGAGCGCATCTGCGAGGCCATCAACAGCGTCTCCTTCAGCAAGAACCGCACGACTGCCCCCTCAACCATAGAAGGCAGGATCATCCAGGATGCAGACCGCCTCGATGCCCTCGGAGCCATCGGCATAGCCCGCACTTTCGCCTTCGGGGGAGAGCACGGCAGAAGCATCGAGTCCACCATAAGACACTTCCATGAAAAGCTTCTGCTTCTGAAGGACGGCATGAACACCCCTGAAGCCAAGGCCATTGCAAAGGAGCGTCATGCCTACCTGGAAGACTTCCTCAGCCGCTATGAAAGGGAAGAAAACCTGACGGAGTGAGCACTCTCGAAAAAAGCAAAACAAATCCAAATCAATTTCTTTCCACCAAGAAAAATAAAGAAAGAAAAAACATCCCAATTGTCTCAAACATTTCTAATGAAAAAAGCACTTTTTCTGTTTTAAGAGTTGTTGAGAAAAGATTCTATTGCTTTTCCTCAATACATGC
>JAGCUM010000166.1 GCA_017962865.1 Spirochaetales bacterium | reverse complement strand
GTTTCGAGCAGTCCTATGCTGAGGTCGACGGCGACAGCGCCTCATCGGCTGAGCTCTTTGCCCTGCTCTCTGCCATCGGCGAGCTGCCGGTACGGCAGGACATTGCAGTCACCGGTTCGGTAAACCAGCTGGGAGACATCCAGCCCGTAGGCGGAATCAACGAGAAGATCACAGGCTTCTTCGCAATCTGCTCGCTCATGGGCCTTACCGGAAGGCAGGGCGTGATTATCCCCAGACAGAACATCAAGACCCTGATCCTGCCTGACAAGGTTCTTTCCGCCATCGAGGCAGGCAAGTTCCATATCTATCCCATCTCGACTATCGACGAAGGCATGGAAATCCTTACCCTTCGCCCCAGCGGAAAGCGCAACGTCAAGGGCAACTTCCCTCCCGATACCGCCAACCACATAATCGAGAACAGGCTCCGCAAGCTTTACGAGATGTCCAAGCCCAACTGATAAAGAAAAGGCCCGGAAGATTTTCAGTCTCCCGGGCTTTTTTCGTGATTTATCTCTTCGCTCTTAGCTATTGCTGAACCTGTTGTCCCAGTCGGATTCCTTCTTGCGTCTCTCGTACTCCTCATCGGACTCGGCCTTTGCCTCGCTGCTTACGAAATCCTCGGGCTCCGGATTATAGTAGTAGGTCTTGCCCTTGCCCTTGCGGGAATCCCTGCGGCCTTCCCTGCGTCCGTCATCGTATCCGCGCTCGTAGCTGTCATCGTCATAAGGATTGACGGGAAGAAGCAGGCCGATTACGAAGTAGATGATGAGGCATGGTACGATTGCAGTGAAGATAGCAATGAGAATGAGGATCAGTCTGACGGTATCGACCGGGAGATCTCTCCATTCCGCAATACCCTTGCAAACTCCCAACCACTCGCCGTGTCTTGATCTGTAAAGTCTTCTTGTAGCCATTTTTCAGTTCCTCCTGTATCTCCTGGCCTCAGCCGTTCATCTTCTTCTTGAGCTGCTCGAGTTCGCTCTCAATCTCTTCCTGTTCTTCCAGATCCTTGAACTTGGCTTCGGTATCCTTGTTCTCGGCGCCCTGGTTCTTGCGCTCGCTCATCTTGTCGATGTGCTCCTCCATCTTGCTGAAGCGATCTACCGGATCTGCATCCTTGTTCTGCTTGCTCCAGTTGTAGGTGTAGGTGTACTGACCGCTCTGGGCGTTGCGCCTTGCCTCTGCTTCCTTTGCAGCCTGCTCTCTCATTGCCTGGTACTTTGCCTTGGCACCGGAAAGCTTCTCTTCCAGCTTGGCCAGGTCAGCCTTGTACTTGGCAACCAGCTGGTCGTAGCGGTCGCTCTCGGTTCTGAGCTTCTCGAGCTCGGCTGCAAGCTTCTTCTTTTCCAGAAGGGCTTCGCGGGCAAGGTCATCACGACCCTTGTTGATTGCCAGCTCCGCTCTCTTCTGCCAGCGGTCCACAAGACCTTCAAGCTCTGCGACTTTGCGCTTTGCGGTGTTTTCAGCTCCGATTGCAGCTGCGCAGTTGGTCTTTATCTCGATGATGGTGTCTTCCATCTCGTTGATCATCAGCTTAATCATCTTCTGCGGGTCTTCTGCCTGATCCAGAAGTGAATTGATGTTGGAATTTATGATATCCATGAATCTTGAAAACACTCCCATGTCTTCCTCCTCATCAGTTATTCAAAACTGTTCGCTTTCGCTTACGCCATTTACTTAGCAAGACCCGTGCCAAGTCCGGATTCTATCATTTTCACGCGTTTTTGCATATATAGAACCCTTCAGATGTTGGCATTTTTCACCATTTATGGTAATCTTTACCACATGGCAGGGTACAACGATAGTTACATAGGTGAATCAGAAGTCTTTCTGGACTTTCTGCAGCACATTGCCGATGCCGCGGCAGTTGACCGCAGCGTCCTGGTCATGGGAGAGCGCGGAAGCGGAAAGGAAATGGCTGCCAGCAGACTTCACTACCTCTCTAAACGCTGGCAGAAAAACCTGGTAACCGTAAACTGCGCCGCCCTAGCGCCCACACTGATCGAAAGCGAACTCTTCGGCTACGAGCAGGGAGCCTTCACCGGAGCAAACAAGACCCGAAAGGGTCGCTTCGAGGAGGCTCAGGGCGGCACCCTGTTTCTTGATGAAATCGGAAACATCCCGATGCAGGTTCAGGAGAAGATCCTCAGAGTCGTTGAATACGGAACTTATGAAAGAGTCGGATCCTCGGTCACACACGAAGCAGATGTCAGGATAATCGGTGCAACCAATGCAGACCTCAGGCAGATGTGCCGCGAGGGCAAGTTCAAGGAAGACCTTCTGGACCGCCTGAGCTTCGAGGTCATTTTCATTCCGCCGCTTCGCGAACGCGGGGATGACATTCTGCTTCTTGCAAACTATTTCGGCCAGAGAATGGCAATGGAATGCGGGCACTTCGAGACTCCGGTCTTCACGGAGGAAGTGCAGAAAAAGCTTCTGTCCTACAGCTGGCCCGGCAACGTCAGAGAGCTCAAGAATGCAATAGAGCGCGCCGTCTACAAAAGCAAAGGGGACATCATTTCCTCAATCCAGCTCGATCCCTTCAAGAACCCGTTTACAGCAGGTTCGGGGATTACTGATTCAGGAAACAATGTCCCAAAGGTGTATAATGAAGAAAAAACTGACGCTGTTCTTTCAGAAACAGGCAATGACAGGCAGAAACCTTTTTCGTTCGAAGATCTTCCGCTTGACAGCCTTGATCAGACCAAGGATGCTCTGGAGGCAAGCTTTGTACAGCGTGCACTGAAGCAGAGCGGCGGCAATCAGCGCGAGGCTGCCAAGCTCATGAAGATCACTTACGACCAATTCCGTGGCCTCTACCGTAAGCATAACATAGGAACTGTCCCGAAACATCCTGCACATTCCAGTGCGGATATAGCACCCTGACCTGCGTTGTCAGATTTCAATTGGCAACAAGCCAATCTCAATCTTCTGCCTTGTTCAGGCCGCCCTCTCCATCACTGTCTTTGTGCATTCTCTTTCGTTACAGTTCCCCTCCTCAGCCTTCGACGACCTGATTCTCGGCAGGTGCGGTGCCGTTGAGCTTTGCCTTCAGGGCCTCGAGCTCTGCATCGATGCTGTCCTTGTTCTCCATCTCGTTGAACTGGGCCTCGTTGTCATAGCTCTTGGATGCAACTGCAGCCTCGGCCTCAAGACGCTCGACCTTCTCTTCCATCTCGTTGAATCTCCTGATGGCTGCAGAGCAGTCCGTTGAGCTGATCTGCTTCTCGATCTTGATCTTCTCCTTGGCATGCTCGGCACGGGCTACCAGGGTTCTCTCCTTGGCCTTTATCTCATCAAGTTTCTCTACAAGCTTTGCAATCTGGGCTTCCTGGCTTGCATTGATGTTCTTGAGCTCTGCAATCTCAGCCTCAAGTGAAGTGACCTTGGCCTCTGCACTCTGCTTCTCGGTCAGAGCTTCCCTTGCAAGGTCGTCCCTGCCGTTTCTGACTGCCAGCTGGGCTCTTACATCCCAACGTCCGACTGCCTCTTTCTGGACCTTCAGCTCTGCCTCGCGGGTCCTGATGTCGGCAAGTGTCTTTGCGGCCGAGTCCTTGGCCTTCGAAAGGCTGTTCTCCATCTCAACGATGGTGTAGCGGATCATCTTTGCCGGATCCTCGAGCTTGTCGAGGGCATGGTTCACATTTGAACTGAAAATGTCATGGATTCTTTTAAATACGCTCATAGCACGTCTCCTTTTCGCTATTGTTTTTCGTTTTGACGTCCGTTGCCGGACACTTCTTAATTAGCAAAAGGCGTGCCAAGTCCAAGGCAAATATTTTATAGCAAAGGATTTACACTGATTGCCACAAGGAGAGCAGAATTAAGGGAATCCGCATGTGGCGAAATTTACCACATCGTAAAAATCAGAACCAGCGCTGAAGAAGAATTCCTGCCGCAACAGAGACGTTCAGGGAGCCCTTGGTGCCGGCGGTGGGAATCGTTATGCGGTCCGTGCAGCATTTGAGAAGCTCGGGACTGATTCCGAATTCCTCGTTTCCCAGGATGGCCACCCCGTCGGACGGAAAATCGAAGGTATTGATATCCTCGCCCCCGAGTTCCAGAGCCAGAACGGGCATGTTGCAGGACGAAAGGAACGAGACGGCCTCTTCCTCGGAC
>JAGCUM010000165.1 GCA_017962865.1 Spirochaetales bacterium | reverse complement strand
GTTTGCAATGGACCTGAAACGCTCCGATACGGAGGCATCGGGGTCGTTCAACACGAACAACGCCGGGAAGTCCCGCTGAATCTTATCGACATCCTTGATGTACGGAGTCCAACCAAGAGACGGAATATCTCTTCCGAGAATGGACTTGATGGTGTCTTCGCTTCTGATGGTATCATCGGTGAACTCGAGGAAGAAGCCGAAAAGCACGCCCAGAGCCACGCCACCGACGACTGCGATGGCGAGAATCATCATCTTTCTGGGACTGACCGGTGATTCCGGAGTGACTGCGCTGTCGATGACATTCACATTTCCTACGACAGCAGCCTCAACCATCTTCGTCTCTTCAAGAAGTTCCCTCAACGAGAGGAGCAGCTGCTCGTAGATCTGTACGTCTCTCTGGAGCTCGAGGTACTTGCGCTCCATGATCGGGAAGTCGGCAAGCTCTTCGTTGTAGACATCGATGACATTCTCGATGGCTTCAATGGAGGCATTGACGCAGATGTAGTCTGAAACCGCCTTTGCATAGCCTGCATTGGACGGTCCGACTTTCTGGGCCACGACGTTGTAGATTTCCTTCTCCTTGGATGAAATGGCGTTCTGCAGGACGAAGATTCTGGACGTTTCCGTCGAGGAATCGACGTTCTGGTACATTATCAGCTCCTTGCTGTTGGCCTTGTACTCCTCAAGAAGTCCCTGCAGGGTAGCATCGGTGCGGATTGTTTCCGCAGATGCCAGCTTTCCGTTGGGATTGAAGCCTTCCATCAGGCTCTCGGCCTCGATGAGCTGAAGCTTGAGGGGCTCGATCATGAGCTGGAAGGATGCGATCTTCGTGGTCAGAAGAGTGTTCTTCTGGGTCATCTGGCTGATACCGCTCTGCTCCTTGTACTCGGAAAGAGCGATGCTCGCCTCCGAGAGCAGGGTCTCGGTTTCAGGAATCTGGGACTCCAGGAATTCCCTCTGGGCGCTCTTGGAGTTCTTTGCAATCGTGGTGAGCATCTCAGTGTAAGCTGCAAGGATGGCATTAGCCATATCGGCACAGAACTGCGGGTTGCCGTCCTCAACGGTCAGCTCGATGATCTTGGTGTTGCTGACAGTCTTGACCGAGACTCTCTTCGTGAAGCTGGCACCCTTGAGGTCCTTCTCCGAATACGGAATCCCGTCGGGATCGAGATACTTGGACAGATCAAGCATGTCCAGAGCATTCTGCAGGTTGGTCGTCGAGGTTATGAGCTGAACCTCGGTATCGATCTTCGAAGAACTGGTACTGGCGGTAAGCAGGCTCTCGATGCTTGTTGCATTGGAAATCGGCTCGACCAGTGCGGTTGCGTGTGCCTCGTATGTGGGATCGGTGACCCGGAGATAGAAGATTGCGATTGCAAGGGCGAGGACGAAGAATACGTAGATCCATACCCTTCTCTGCTTCACTATTCCCAGAAGCTGGGAGATGGAAATCTCCTGCTCCTCGCGCGGCTCGTTGTACTGGTTATTGTTCTTTCTGGTTTCTTCAGTGTTTTCCATCTAGCCCAACCCCCATCAGAAATATCCGAGGACAGTGTGTCCGTAGGTGATCATGAGCAGTACGCTCGAAAGAAGGCTCACTACAGTGGCTGTGAAAGCAATACCGGTAGCCAGATTGTTGTTCTTTGCATAAACCGTTGCTCCGGAAGGCACGTTGTCGGCGCTTACCTTGGCACCGGATGCATTGGTGACCTTGACCCTTCCGCTTGAAGTGGCCGAGAAGCCGCCTGCGAGGGCAATGTAGTAGTCGGAAGTCATATCGGGAACATAGGCGAATGTTCCGGGATTGTTAACATAGCCTGTGACAGTAACGGTCTGGCGTGAGAACGGGATGATGATGTTGTCGCCGGCCTTGAGGGAATTGGTAACGGCAAGTCTCTTTCCGTCACGCAGGATGTAGGCCGATGACACATCGCCTGTAGAAAGAATCATCGATGCGACGGAGGAAAGAAGATGCTCTGCGGTCTCGCCTTCGGTGAAGATGTAATCGATGCTGTTTGCCATCGAGAGGCTGTTGCTGTTCTCGGCAGCGGTGATGGCACCGGTGATTGATACATGGGCCTTCTTCTGTGCGCTGTAGACGGCATTCACGATATCTCCGTTGGCGGGGATGTAGGATTTTGCCTCGCTGAGGGTCATGTATCTGGCGGCATATGAGCCGTCGATGTAGTTGGAAACCATGATGCTCTGGGCATCGGCTGAATTCAGAAGTCCGCCGCCATAGTTCTGGATGAGGTCATAGAGGGTCTCACCCTTCAGGGGCTGGTAGATACCTGCCTTTTCCACTGCTCCGTCAAGGCTGACAATCGTATCTGCCTTGATGAACCGCACCGTGCAGCCGGGAGAAAGAAGCGGGTTGTCGTCATCGGAACCGTTGTGCAGTCCGTTGAAAAGATCATATGTCCTGCGGCTTCCGTCACGGAAAGTGATCTCGACTTCTCTGGTGGAAGCATACTTTCCGACATAGGGGGCAAGGTCTGACAACCTCGAGAGGCCCCAGACGGTAACATTCTGGGAATAAGCGACTTCACCGGTGACTCTCACCGAGAAGACTCCGCAGCTTGTAAGGGTCAGCTGAGGTGAAGAATATGTGTAGTATTTGGAAATGGTCTCTTCGACATTGGCCTTGAACTGCTTGAAGGTCATGCCGTAGGCATCGATGACTTCAATGGCCGGGATAGCGACATTACAGTCATTGTCTGCCTGAAGAACCGATGTGACCAGGTTCTTTCCGTCTGAATAGGTCAGTGAAAAAGTATCGCCGGGGGTAACAGGATACTCGGAATCACCGATCGCACGCAACACGGAGTCCGTCGGGATAACCGTAGATGTCTCGAATAACCCAAGCTGCGAACCATAGGAATAATCGACTGTCTGCGGATAGGACTGCACGAACAGGCCGTCGGCAAAGGCAAACGGCAGAACCATCGCAATCAGAACCACAGAAATGAGAATTGTTCTTCTCTTCAACATAGCGATAGATACCTCGCAGGGTGTTGTTAAAAGGGCGCCAAAGCCCATATACATCATAAAGTGAAAAAGAACTATTGTCTATATAATAGGGAAACCTAAATTTTAGTAAAGTTTATGTGTCATTCAAGCCCGAATTTCACCCACACAGGCAGATGATCCGATATTCCCTTGAGCAGTCTCCTGTCCCACGCAAACGGTTTTCCGTCCGCCGTCTTCTGGAAAGCTCCGAACAGCACCCCGGCCTCCGCGAAGTCCCAACCTGTCCCGTCCCTGCCCGCCATCGAAACCAGGATATTGTCATAGCATCGCCAGCTTCCGTCATACCAATAGGAGCCTCCCGGCCAGACCGATACCCCTGAGTCCCGCCAGAAGCAGTACCACTGCCCTCTCGAGAATTCTCCGCTGCAGGGCAACGGACCGTCTTCAGACAGAGCCGGCCCGTTCCAGCATTCCTCGTTCAGATCCCCGCAAACAAGAACCAATGCGCCCGGATTCTCCGCCCCGATATTCCTTGCAATCTGTGCCGCAACCGAGGCTGCCTCGAGTCTGTACTGCTCAGTTTCTGCTACCCCGCCCACGTTGCTCTTGAAGTGGCAGGCCAACACAAAGACCTTACCGCCTGCGGTATCGAAGCCCACCTCCAATATCGGCCTGAGGCCCTCTCCGACTGCATGCACATGGGCTGATTCGATGGGCAAAGAGCTTGCCACCGCAATCTGAACCGGCAGATCGGGTTCCTGCGTACAGGCAAAACAACGAAGTCCTATTTTCAATAAGTCATTGGATTTTATCAGCTTATCAACCACATCCGGACCCTCAATCTCGTTCAATACCAGAATATAGTCTCAGCTCTGCGGAAGGGATGAAATGACCTTTCTGGCATTGGAAAGCCTGCCTTCGTAAAGGCT
>JAGCUM010000164.1 GCA_017962865.1 Spirochaetales bacterium | reverse complement strand
CTCCGGGTCCCTTGACCGCAAGCTCTCCGACGTCGCCCTGCTTGACCAGGGTCTTTCCGTCATCTGCGACGATCTTGGTCTCCCACAGGTATCCGGCCTTTCCGATGGCTCCGACCTTTTCCACGTTCTCGACTCCGAGGTGTACGCAACCCGGTCCGATGGATTCCGAAAGTCCGTAGTTGGTATCGTACTGGTGGTCGGTGAAGACCTTCAGCCAGCGCTTGATCAGACTCGGCGGAACAGTCTGGGCACCTACGTGCATCAGACGCCACTGACTGAGCAGATAATCATCGAGATTGATCCTGCCGCTGTCGATGGCATCGAGGATATCCTGGACCCATGGGACCAGCAGCCAGACGATGGTGCATTTCTCTTCCGTGGCGGTGCGCAATATCCACTCAGGCTTGATACCCCTGAGAATTACGGACTTTCCCCCCACCATCAGGCTACCGAACCAGTGCATCTTGGCACCAGTGTGGTAGAGCGGGGGAATGCAGAGGAAGACGTCATCCTTGGTCTGTCCGTGGTGGGCCTGCTCGGTGAGGCAGGAGTTGTAGAGAGCTCTGTGTCTGTGCAGGATGGCCTTCGGGAAACCGGTTGTTCCGGATGAGAAATAGATTGCTGCATAGTCGTCGAGGTTCAGTTCGATCGGCGGAGCCTCGTTGGATGTGTAGCTCATTACCCTGAGGCAGTTCTCAGTGTAGGAGGGGCCGTCCTTTCCTACATAGAAGAGAGTCTTGACCTTCGGGATGGATGTGGCGATGGCATCCATTCTGGCGACGAACTCGGGTCCGAAGACCAGAATCTCAACATCGGCCAGATCCAGGCAGTATTTGATTTCGTCACTGGAATAGCGGTAGTTCATCGGGACGACAATGCAGCCGGCCTTCAGGACTCCGAAATAGATGGGCAGATATTCAAGGCAGTTCATCATGAGAATTCCGACCTTGGTACCGCGGGGAATCTCGCGGCTGAGCAGCAGGTTGGCGAACCTGTTGGCCATCTGGTCGAACTGCCTCCAGTTCATTTCGCGTCTGTAGGGTGAATCCGTAGCGCTCTCGATGAGGCTGGCTTCTCTCCAGGTTACGGCCTGGTCACGCTTCTCGGACGGGCTGACTACCACAAGGGCTGTGTCCAGTCCGTACAGTCTCGAGTTTCTCTCAAGAAAATCAGTGATTACCATAATAAGCTCCTAGGGCTCTGATATTAGTGCAATGACATTAATACACCTATATTGAATAAGGTCAATGAAGGCGGACGGAAAAATGTAACAATTTATAACATTGTGTTAATATAATAACAATCTGAATCACGTTTTCGGTTTACGATTATGTCACGGTCAATTGAACATGCAACCTTTTCGGGCTATCATCGTTGGCATGGACAAAAACGGCAAAACAATGGTGAAGGATCTCACGCAGGGAAGCGTTCCGAAGGAGCTTCTTCTCTTTGCGCTTCCGCTGTTCGTGTCCAATGCCCTTCAGGCCGTCTACAACGTGGTGGACATGATCATAGTAGGTCAGTTCATCGGCGGTGCCGGCATGAGTGCCGTATCCATCGGCGGTGACCTTCTGCACCTGCTGACATTCGTATCCATGGGGTTTGCGTCCGCCGGTCAGGTACTGATTGCAAGGAATGTCGGGTCCGGAAACCGTGAGGAGGTCAAGGAGACAATCGGTACGCTCTTTACCTTTCTTCTCGGAGCTTCCGTACTGATTTCCCTCATATGCTTCTTCCTCCGCAGGCCGATTCTCAATGCACTGAACACTCCGGTCGAATCCTATGCATATGCCATGGACTATACGGTCACCTGCATCGTCGGTCTGGTATTCATCTACGGCTACAACATAGTTTCTGCAATCCTTCGCGGAATGGGGGACAGCAAGAGACCGTTCGTATTCGTCGGGGTAGCAGCTGTTCTGAATATCGTTCTGGACTATGTCTTCGTGGTAATCTTCCATATGGAGGTTTTCGGAGCGGCTCTGGCCACGGTGATGGGGCAGGGTGTGAGCTTCATATCATCGCTGATCTATCTGTATATCAAGCGCGAGAGCTTCGGTTTTGACTTCAAGCTACACAGCTTTGCGATACGCGGCCGTGCCTTGAAACCGCTGGTTCTTCTGGGAGTTCCTATGGCTATCCAGAGTGCCGCAGTCATGTTCTCGAAGATCCTTCTCCTGGCCTGGATCAACCTCCAGGGCGTGGTCTATTCGGCCCTTGCCGGAGTGCTGAACAAGATAAATACCATGGGCGGAATAGTCTCCATGTCCTTCACAATAGTAGGCTCATCGATGGTCGGACAGAACCTGGGAGCTAGAAAATATGAAAGAATACCCAAGATTCTGACCACTATCGGTGTGTTTTCCATTGCTCTGTTCTCCGTGTTCACGGCACTGCTGATTCTCTTCCCGTCGGAAATCTACAGGATGTTCACGCCGGATGTCGCAGTACTGTCGCTTGCCCATATCCTGACCATCCCGATGATACTCAATTTCTATGGGGCCGCGACGAGAACCATCAGCTTTGCCCTGATCAACGGCTCGGGTAATACCAGACTCAATCTGGCGGTTGCACTCATCGACGGGATTGTGATGAGAATCGGCCTTGCTGCTCTTCTGTGTTTCTCCTTCGGGATGGGAAGCCTGGGTTGCTGGTACGGGGATGCCATAGCGGGCTTCATGCCGATGTTCATAGGTCTGTTCTTCTACCTCTCCGGAAGATGGAAGAAATGATAATTTTAAAGAAAACGGCTTGTCTATAACTTTTTGAAGTCGGAAAAGTACAAAAACTTGCGTTCTGAAAAAAGCTGTTCTATACTTTTTCCATGAGAATCGGATTCGTATCTGCCGAACTGTCGACGGGATCCTCTGCATCGCTCTGGCCGTCCGTAGCCTCCATGTTTCCCAGCGGCGGGAAGGATACGCTGGTGGTTTTCCCCGGAGGAAGGCTGTACAGCCAGGATCCTCTGGAGAGGATGCGCAATTCCATATATGAACTCGTTACTCCGGAAAACCTCGACGGTTCCATTATCTGGAGCTCATCGCTGACAGGAATGGCAAAAAGCGAGGATGTCATCGAGGCCTTCCGCTCGATGCTTTCCAAGCCGATGGTTACCATTGACGGAAAGACAAACAGCTATCCGCAAATTCCCAATGTCAGATTCAATGCCTCCGAAGGATCCAAAAGGATAGTGGAACATTGCATAGAGCATCACGGTGCAAGACGCATAGCCTATATCCGCGGTCCGGAGCATCACAATTCGGCTCAGGAGCGCTATCGGGCCTTTCTGGAATCGATGAAGGCCCATGGTCTGGAAGTCGATATGGATCTGGTTTCCGATCCGGTTCCCTGGGAGGCAGGCGATGAGGCTGTCCGTCAGCTTCTGGAAGAAAGGGGAAAGATTCCGGGAAGGGATTTCGATACGCTTCTGTGTGCCAGCGACCTGATGCTCTACAGGGCTTCCATAGAACTGTCCGGCAGCGGTTTCGAGATAGGGAAGGACTATTTTGCCTGCGGATTCAATGATTCTCTGGAATCAAGACTGCTGAACGTCCCCGTTACCACGGTCCGCCTTCCGTATGCCGGACTGGGCGTTAATTCCGTCCTGTCCTTCCGTTCCATTGCAGAAGACAGGCCCTGCAAAGACAGGGAGCTTCCCGCTCTGCCGATATTCAGGCGAAGCTGCGGGTGCAAGATGGGCCATGCAAGGGAAACCCTCAAAGATGTTCAGAGCAATGCGGATCAGGTGTCCGAGATATTCGCCATTCCGGGGAACGAAGCATGGACCATGCTGGACAGGACCGTGAAATCTCCCACGGAGACCAACCTCAGGTTACTTCTTGACAGGCTGTGCAGGAGCGGGGCCGATGTCTTCGAGGTCTTCGAGATCATGAGTTGTCTTGACGGGATGATCTCCACGACTGAGGAGAAGAAGACGCATCTTCAGGATACGGTTGCATACCTTCTTCCCTCGGTGCTGGACAGGAACATATCGCTTAGAAACTATGAGGAACGTATCAGGCGCAAGGCCTTCAATGCATTCAGCAACGAACTGCTTCAGATCAATAGGATAACGGAGATAGATCAGGTAATCAAACGCAATGCCCGGTCCCTGGGATTCGAGCAGATGCATCTGGTGGTTTTCTACGAAGACAACTCCTATCTCGTCGGAACGGATATCAGTTTCCCGGAATCATCGCTGGTCCCGGAACTGAAGAAGCCGCTTCTGGACGGAGGAGTGTGGATTGCAGCTCCGCTGTGTACCGAGACCGAGAACATGGGCTACCTTCTCATGAAGAGCTCCGAGTTCAACGGCCAGGTAAGCGATGAGGTCAGGAACCTTGTCTCCAGCGCCCTCAGAAGTTCCATGCTGTTCGAGGCTACAAGGCGTGCACAGCAGGCTGCAGAGAATGCGGAGCAGGCAAGGACAAACTTCTTTGCAAACGTGGGTGAAAATCTCCGTGACCCGCTTTCGGAGATTTCCGAAATAGTTGCATCATCGGCCTTGGATGCGGAAATGAAGAAGGCCGTCCTCTCAAGGATTTCCGGTGCCAACAGCATGATAGATCTGGCCTTGGGTTCAACGGGTGAACTGGAGCTCAGCCACTATACCGTTGACCTCGGTGCCTTGTTGAACACATTTGACTGTTATAATCATATAATGGCTCTACCATGCTTGATACTTGATGAAAATCGAACTAAGCAGGCAATTCAGAGCATTGTTTCTTCTATCGGATCTTCTGCTTCGATCACTGCAGAGGTCCAGAGAAGGGGAGTCTTCATCAGAATCGGAAGCAACGGAAAATGGAATCCTTCTTCGGAAGACCCGTCGTTGCTTCTGGCCCAGCGTGTCATCATCATGCAGGGCGGAACATATTCGATAATCGATAACGGTGTCTCGATCATCCTGCCTTATCCGACTCTCTCCGGATCTTCGCCCATCCCATGGGAGGACGGCAGTCTTGCGTGCATAAATGCAAGGCCTCCCTTCAGTATCAGGGATGCAGAAATAGAGGATGTGAACGCCACCGTCTTCTGCGAGAAGAAGAGGCTGCCTTCGGATTCCGGGGCAATCTTCTGGGATATGGAATTCAAGGGCTACAATGCCCTTTCCGGGCTTCTGGGCCTTTTGTCGAACGAGACATACAGGGACATGCCTTTTTTGTGCACATCCTGCCCGAAGGCCAGGACGATGGAGGAGGCCGTCAGAGCTGCGGTCGAGGCCAGGGGAAGGGTGGTTCTTCAGGTAGGACATTCCTCGGATGAAATCTTCAGATGGATACAGGACCCGGATGTGGTGAACTGCGATCTGGGCAATGCCGTAACCATGGCCCGCAGACATGAACCTGCGCTCGTCATGATAGCTTTGGAGAACATGGAGGGCGTGACCCCTGCGATTCTCTCGCTGATCTCCACCCTCAGGGGAATGAAGGGCATCTCTCAGACTCCCGCCGTAATCTGTTCCGAATATCTGGATGAAACGCTGGTCAATGCGGTGATGGGAATCCCGAACGTGATAGTGGTCAACACCTGTATGCTCGAGAGCGAGGAGTTCGCGATGAGGCTCCGTACCATACTGGGAGGCTCGGAACTGTTGGCGACAAATACCGGTGCCATCGTGAAGAGGGCCCAGATCTACATCTGCAAGCATGCGACTCTCCCCGTAAGCCGTTGGCAGATAGCCGATGAGGTACACGTTTCGGAGGATTATCTGACCAGGATCTTCAAGAAGGAGCTCGGCCTTTCGCCGTGGGATTATCTGAACCGCTACAGGATATGGATGGCCGGAACCCTTCTCAGAAACACCGGAATGTCGGTCAATGACGTTGCGGTGGCCACCGGCTTCCAGGATCAGGCCTATTTCTGCAGAGTGTTCAAGAAGATACGCGGATTCAGCCCCAGCAGAGTCAGGAGCATCAGACCCAAGAATGCCAAGAAGTCGGAAATGTCCAAAAATCAGTAGTATATATCTAAAGGTACATGCCTTAGACTGAAAGCACACAAAAAAGGAGAGAGTCTGTCCTTTCGGGCAGCGAGATTTGCAGATGATCAGTTCAAGAAACTATGCTCTGGTAGCCGAAGTCGACCAGCTCAAGAAGCAGCTGAAAGAAGCCGGTGAAGCAGAGAAATCGGGAATTCAGTCCCAGCTCAAGGAGAAGAAGAAAGCCTTGAGGAAAGCCGAGACAAAGGCTCTCCTGGCTGAGATGAACAGGCATAAATTCATCTATCTTCTTCTGTTCATTCCTGTAGTCTACTACTTTATCTTCAGGTACATCCCCCTTTGGAACGGCCAGATTGCGTTCCGTGAGTTCATCTCCCTCAAGAGAACCGGAATCACCGGAGGAAAGTGGGTAGGACTCCAGAACTTCAAGACCTTCATCCAGTCCTATTACTTCTGGTCACTGATCCGCAACACGCTTATGTACAGCTTCGGCAAGCTTCTCGTGAGCCTCCCGCTCTCGATCCTCCTTGCGATTGCTATATATGAATGCACGCATAAAGCCCTCAGGAAAGTTGTCCAGACCCTTTCGTATCTGCCGCACTTCCTCTCATGGGTCATCATGTACGGTATTCTGCTCTCCCTCCTTTCACCGAGTGAAGGAATCTTCAACGATATCATCAAGCTCTTCGGAGGACAGCCCAGAGGCTTCCTCACGGATGTAAAGGCCTTCCCCGTAATCGTCATCCTGTCTGATGCATGGAAGGAGATAGGTTGGAGCGCAATCATCTTCATCGCAGCCCTGATGGGAATCGACGGTTCTCTGTTCGAGGCTGCCATCGTCGAAGGAGCCAACAGCTGGCAGAGAGTACGCTACATCACGCTGCCTTCCATCAAGCCCGTTATCGTCATCGTCCTTCTGATGAAGATCGGAACCATTCTGGATGCGGGTTTCAACCAGCTGTACATGCTATACAGTCCTGCCGTCTACAGTGTCGGTGACATCATCGACACATGGGTCTACCGCGGAACCATCAACGGACAGTTCAGCCTTGCCACGGCAGCCGGTATCTTCAAGGGTGTCATCGGAATGACGCTGCTGTTCATCTCCAACTGGGCTTCCAGGAAGTTCACTGAAAGTTCATTGTTCTGAGGAGGCACGTCATGGCTAAGAAAAACACATACAACAGCGTTGCAGTCAGGGCCACGGCAGCCGACAAGGTATTCAATGTCGTCGTCACCATTTTCATGGTCCTGCTCCTTCTGGTTCTCATCGTTCCCATCTGGAGTACGATTGCTCTCTCGTTCAGACCGCCTGCATACATCGGAAGCTATCTCGAGGGAATGTTCCTGGCCCCGTGGAAATGGTCTGCAGGAGCATACAAGGCCCTTCTGGGTAACCAGGGCTTCCTGAGCGCCTTCTGGAACAGTATCAAGATCATGTCCATGGGTGTCGTGACCGCTCTGTTTTTGACAATCCCTATGGCATATGCACTTTCGGTCAAGGGTGTTCCCGGCAAGAAGTGGATCACGATCTTCATCATGATCCCCTATGTCTTCAACGTCGGAGTCGTTCCCACCTACCTGCTCATCTCGAAGCTGGGTCTGACAAACCACCTGCCTTCGGTTTTCATGCCGGTTGCACTGAGCACTTACAACATGATCATCATGCGTCAGTTCTTCGAGGGAATCCCGAACGACCTGCGTGAGAGTGCATTCATCGACGGATGCAACGACATCCAGATCATGTTCAGGATCATCCTTCCGCTGTCGAAGGCAATCATCATGACCATCGCACTGTACTATGCGGTTGCGTTCTGGAACGACTACATGAGATCTCTGCTCTATCTGCAGAAGTCCAACCTCAAGCCGCTCCCGCTGCTTCTGAGAGACATCCTCATCGGAACCAGCATGAACGACAACCTGGAGGCCAACGCCTTCGGTACCGCACCGATCGAAGCCATCAAGGCAGCATCGGTCTTCATCAGTGCAATCCCGATGATCATCGCCTATCCGTTCATCCAGAAGTACTTCACGAAGGGAACGTTGGCGGGATCCGTCAAGGGTTAAGGAAACATCGGCGTGGCCCGGCCATGCCGACAATTATAGTAGAAATCATTTAATGGAGGAATTTAAATGAAGAAAGCACTTATCGTTCTTCTTGTTGCCCTGGTTGCTTCAACAGCAGTCTTCGCACAGGGTGCAGCAGAGCCGCAGGCTGCAAGCAGCGGCCCGATGAAAATCACAATGCTCTACGCTGCAACACAGACAGAGGTCGGTTCACTTCCCGATGACTGGGCAGGATACCAGATTCTCAGAGACAAGCTCGGCATCGATCTCGAGCTCCAGATGCTTCCGTCCAACGCCAACGATCAGGATGTTACAGTCAGAACAATGGCAGCTGCAGACGAGCTTCCCGATTTCATCACAGTCTCCAGAACAGTCTGGGCAGACCTCGTGAAGCAGGGTATGTTCGCTGACGTCACAGACGACTTCGCAAAGATGCCGGAGAGAAGCAAGGTCATGTTCGGCGATTCTTCTAAGGCATTCACAACCTACAACGGAAGAATCTACGGTTTCGCAACTCCTTCCGCATATGCAGGAAACGAAGGTCTTCTGGTCAGAAAGGACTGGCTCGACAATCTCGGCCTCGCAGCTCCCACAACTCTGGATGAGCTCTATGATGTCCTTTATGCATTCACCTACAACGATCCTGACGGAAACGGCAAGAACGACACCTACGGCTACGGCGCATTCGTAGAGGATTATGTCGCTTACGAGGCATATCCCGGAAGAAGATTCGAGCCTCTGATGGGTGCTTTCGGAGTTGAAGGAACATGGAACATGAGCGCTGACAAATTCGGTCTCAGAATCCACGATCCCGCTTACTACGACTGGATGGTCTTCCTCAAGAAGGTTATCGTCAACGGTCTCATCGATCCCAACTGGCAGTCCTACAAGAAGGATGACTTCAGAGCTGCTTGGAAGCAGGGTAAGTTCGGTGTCTTCAGAGAGCAGAACTCAGCTTATGCTTCAGAGAACAACTACAGCCCGTTCGATGCTAACTTCCCCAACGGCGGATTCATCGTTGTCGATGCTCCTATCGGACCCAACGGCAACCAGTCTGTCGGACCTCTCGTAGAGGGCTTCAGAATCTTCGCCATCAACGCAGATGTCTCTCCTGAGAAGCATGCCAAGATCATCGAGATGTTCGAGTGGATGTCCTACGGTGAAGGTTACATGCTCTGCGGTTACGGTATGGAAGGAATCAACTACATCCTCGATGCTGACGGACTCCCGCAGTCTGATGCAAGCCTCGGAGACCTCGGATACAACAAGGCCGGCGGTCAGAGATACATCCAGCTCAGAAACAGCTCCTTCAACTACAACAATGCTCAGGAAACAGCTCTCCGCTATCCCGGATACATCACAGCAGTTTCCCAGAAGTACATGAGCGCCGGTGATGTCCTCATCGAGATGCAGGGCAAGACATGGACCAGAACTCCTGGCCAGAACAGCATGCCGTCTCCTGAGAGCACAGACGTCTACACCTACTACCAGCAGGGTATTGCCGAGTTCCTGAACGGAAAGACAGCCCTCACAGAGGCCAACTGGAAGGCATTCGTCGAGCAGTTCGACAAGATCGGTGGTCTCGCATGGGAGCAGGCCGGTTACGAGTACGCCAAGGAGAACGGATATCTTCTGTAATATCTGACTGCTAGTCTGATATGCTTCAGAAGTCAATTTCGATTTGACAAGGGGGCTGCGGTTGCATGCCGCAGCCCTTTTTTTAAAACTCTTTTCACTATGATAGACGAAAGAAAGACAATGACCGAGCGCATGGCCCGTTCCGCCATGCTCAAATACAACGCGGCCAACACGAAATACAGCTATAAATCAGCAATCATGCTCGAGGCTCTCTACAAGGCCTCATGCGTTCTCGACGAACCTTCCATGTTCAACTACGTGAAGGATTTCCTGGACTACTTCGTTCAGGAGGACGGTTCCGTCAGAACCTACAGTCTGGAAGAATACAGCATGGACCAGGTGAGGATGGGCAACATCATGCTCACATACCTTGCCATTACAGGTCAGAATAAATATAGAAAGGCAGTGGACATGTTCTACCGCCAGCTTCAGGGTCAGCCCAGAACCCCGTCCGGCGGTTTCTGGCACAAGAAGCGCTACGAGAACCAGATGTGGCTTGACGGCCTTTTCATGCAGGGTCCGTTCTTCGCTTCCTACAGCAAGGCCTTCGGAAACCTCGGAGAATGCCTCGAGGATATCGTGGCCCAGTTCGAGCTCATCTATGAGAAGACCTACGATCCCAAGACGGGTCTGCTCCGTCATGCATGGGACGAATCCTGCAAGATGCCCTGGTGCGATCCGGTTACCGGACAGAGCCAGGAGGTCTGGTCCAGAGCCATGGGATGGTACGTCTGGGCAATCGCAGACCTGCTTGAGGATATTCCCGCAACAACCGAGTATGAAGGATACCGCGCACGCCTTCTGTCTCTCGGACTCAGGATCGCTCCGGTTCTGGTCAGATACCAGGATGCCGAGAGCGGAGTATGGTATCAGGTCATGGACAAGGGCGGCCAGGGCAAGAACTACCTGGAGACCTCATCCACGTCCATGTTCATCTACTTCTTTGCCAAGATGCACCGCCTTGGATTCCTCTCCGATTCCTATCTCGAGGCTGCAAAGCGTGCCTTCAGCGGCATGTGCGAGCGCTTCGTGACCATGGATGACAACGGACAGGTCTACCTCCACAACGTGTGCAAGAGTGCAGGTCTCGGCCGTGCAGAGGATACCAACCCCTACAGGCCCGGCGATTTCGAGTACTACTGCACAGGCGAGCCCAAGCTTACCGACAACCTTCACGGCGTCGCTCCGTTCATCCATGCAGCCATCGAGCTCGAGTTCCCGGCTCAGATGAACAGATCAAGGCGTGTCCTTGCAGCCGGTGAAGATCTGAACACAGTTCTTGCCGAGAGTGCAGGAAAGGCTGCCGTAGTGGTTCCCAAGGGAAACTACAGCTGCGGACCAATTGCAATCCCTTCCCATACCCACCTGATCTTCGAGGAAGGTGCTGTGCTGGATTTCACCGATGACTTCGATGCCTATCCTGCCGTATGGACAAGATGGGAAGGCGTCTACTGCTGGGCAATGCAGCCCTGTTTCTTCATAAAGAATGCCGAGGAGGTCGTGATCGAGGGACCGGGCGTGCTCGACGGTCATGGAGAGAAGTGGTGG
>JAGCUM010000163.1 GCA_017962865.1 Spirochaetales bacterium | reverse complement strand
TGTCTGCAAGTGCATTGTCCAGATCGATGAACGATGCCGGGATGACCTCCCACTCGGGGACTTTTCCGCGGTCGATGATCTTCTGGTGCTTGTTGCTCTCACGGGAAAAGCGCCTCTGCTCGGCGGCGTTTCTCTTCTCGCCCTTGTAGTACAGGTCCAGGGCATAGTCGATCGACGACGGGAACGTATAGGTAAGGCTGTCGTCGGAGATCTCAAGCGGGTCGATGCACTTGGCAACGGCTTCCTTGAGAGTCTTGACGATTTCGCGGGCCTGTTTCTCCTGCAGTTCCTTGTCGAACTTGTTTGCACTCTCCTTCAGAAGGGCTGCTGTGTTCAGCCTCTCCCTGTCGGTCTGCTCCATTGAGAAGCGCACGGCACTTTGGGCCTTGGCGATGAAGGCATCCATGAAGTCGTTTGCAGTCCTGTCGTGCGTGAGCTCGTTAAGCTGTGCCACACTGAGGGCGGGAATCTTGTCTTCGACGAAACTCAGGTAGTAGCCGAGAGTGAAAGTATTGGGCACATCATAGCCTACAGCCTGCTTTTCTATCTCGGAAATTGCCTTGAGATTCTGAGACAGGACATCGATTCCGCTCTGGTCCTTCTTCTGATAAGCCGTAATACCTTCATTGAGACTGCCCAGCAGCTGCCTGAGCTTTTCCTCATTGTCGCGTACGACGAAGTAGCTGATTGAGGCAGTGGCGGCCTTGGTAAGCTGCTGCATATCCTGCTTGATGTTCTTCACGGCGTTCTTGCTGACCGCCAGCGAGAGGTGCTCGCTCAGAGCCTGGGCTTCCTGGGCTGCATCGTAAGCAGTGGCGTACTGGCTCTGGAGTTCACAGTGCTTGAGCTCGAAGGTCTTGAATTTCTCGAGGTCTTCCTTGACGCCCTGACATCCTGCGGCTTCCATCTTCTGGGCAAGCAGCTCGAACATCTCCTTCATGTTTCTGGCGCTTTCCTTGAGGGTTGCCTTGTTCTTCAAAAGCATTGCCTCGGTGAGCTGGGCACCTACACGCATGATGGGGTTCAGACTTGAAAGCGGATCCTGGAACACCATTGCGATCTTATCACCGCGCAGGTGGTGGAAATCCTCTTCCGAAATCTTCAGAAGGTCCTTGTCTCCGTAGAGTATCTTTCCTCCCTCGACTATGGCGTTGGGAGCAAGGATGCCCATGACGGCACGGCTGGTTACGCTCTTTCCGGATCCGGATTCGCCGACGATTGCCAGGGTCTCGCCCTTGTACAGGTCGAAATCGATACCTCTGACGGCCTGGACCTTTCCGTTTGAGGTTTTGAATGAGATGCGAAGGTTCTTCACTTCAAGTTTCTTTTCCATGATGTCCTCCTTACTCATCAGCGCCTCTGAGAGACGGGTTGAATGCATCTCTCAGGCCATTGCCGAACAGATTGAACGAGATCTCCAGCAGTGAGATGAACACTGCCGGGAACATGATGATGTGCGGGTATGTGGAAAGATATGCCTGTCCGTTGGAAAGCATGGTTCCGATACTTGTAAGACCGCTTGTCTCCAGGTTGACGATACCCAGGTATGTGAGCATCGATTCACTGAAGATGACGCCCGGGATGATCAGGACCGTACCGGTGATGATGGTTCCCAGGGAGTTCGGGAGAACGTGGCGGAAGATCAGCCTGCTGTCTCTTGCGCCCAGGGTGCGGGCTGCAAGGACATACTCGGAGTTCTTGAACCTGTAGAACTGGGTTCTGACTCTGGCTGCAATTCCGATCCACCCCGTCAGGACGAAGGCGAACAGCAGCGAAGGCACTGCTCCCACCTTGTTGGCCAGATGCAGCTGGAACAGCGTTGCAACGACGATGAACGGGACCGAACTCAGAATATCGGAGATTCTCTCCAGAATCAGGTCGATGATTCCTCCGTAATAGCCTTCAACCGAACCGTACGAAACTCCGATGATGAAGTTGATTACGGAAACGGAGATGGCAAGGATGAAGCTCAGTCTTGCACCGATGGCAAGGCAGGCCAGGATGTCCTGTCCGTGCTGGTTGGTGCCGAACAGATGGTAGGCCTCGAAGCCGTTCTTGTACTTGTAATAGGCGCTGTAGAGAACTCTGACACGGTATCCGGTCTGGTTTCTGATGGAGTAGACCCACCAGCTCTGACCGTCCTTGCCTCCGTCGTCCTCTGCAAGGCGGATGCTGTCGTAGCGGCCGTAGGTCTGGTTCGACTTTACGATGTAGTTGTTCTCGAAAATCGGCATGCCGTTCTCATCGTGCTTTGCCGCAGCTCCGGTCGTGGTGGTGGAGGTATCGGCGAGCTTGTACCAGAGATTGGCGCCGTTGGCTACGCTCTGATAGTTGGTCAGGTAGTTCTCCGGAATGGGATAGCAGATCTGGATTCCGGTTGCATTCTGATAATCCTTCAGGGCGTTGAACTCATCCTCGGTCAGGTCAACATAGGCAAAGCCGACCTTCTCGTAGGAATCGAGATAGATTTCGTAATATTTTTTCCCGGTACCCTCTTCCACGGTGGCAGTCTTGACCTTCTTGATGGCCGATGACCCGTATTCGTAACCGATGGCGGCATAGGAGTCATAACCGGCCTGCGGGACCGTGTACCAAGAGCATCCGTCCCATCCGAGGAAGGAGAAGACCTTGCTCTTGGGCAGAAGCATCTTGTAATAGCCGTCACGGAAGGTGACCGTGTAGTGGGACACGAACGGGACGATGAACGCAAACAGGAACAGAAGCAGGATGATGATGGCTGCAACCAGCGAGCTCTTGTTCTTCTTGAAGCGGTTGAAGGCATCCTTGAAGTAGCCTACAGGCTTGGTTTCGAATTTCTTGTCGGTGATTCTGCGGTTTTCGCCTGCCAGAACCAGTTTTTCCTTAGGTATTCTGTTGATATCCATGGCCTCACCTCTGTCCCATCTTGATGCGCGGGTCGATGAAACCGTAGCTCAAGTCGACCACCAGGCCGGCGACAAGACCGAGCAAGGTGTAGAAGAAAGTGTCCGCCATGAAGAAGTTGTAGTCACGGACTCCGATACTGGTTACATACAGGTTTCCGATGCCGGGAATCGAGAAGATGCTCTCGATGATCAGCGATCCGCCGAGGATTCCGATGAACTCGCCCAGAATCATGGGCAGAATCGGGACCATGGCGTTTCTCATGGCATGGCGGGTGATTGCCTGGTTGCGGGTAAGACCCTTTGTGCGGGCCAGAAGCAGATAGTCACCGGTAAGGACCTCAGCAAGCTCGGCACGGGTGACTCTGGTAAGACCGGCAACCGTTCCGAATGCCAGGGAGATGACGGCCGGAACCATCGACCGGAACATGGTCCAGCTGAAGAAGCCCGCAGCCTCACGGGAGGCGGCGGTCAGCGGGAACCAGCCTGTCTTGAAACAGAGTATATATTGCACGAGGAACGCATAGACGTAACTCGGCACCGAATACAGCAGCATAACCACTGTGGATATAACATGGTCTTGCCACTTGTTCTTCTTCAGGGCCGCGTATATGCCCAGAACAAGACCAAGCGGGATAGCTATCAATATCGAGTAGAGGTTGACGACTATCGAGTACGGAATCTTGGAAAGCATGATGGTCGTGACTTCCTGTCCGACATACATCTGCTCACCTACTCCGAAGTCTCCGGATTTCAGGATATGGCGCCAGTACAGATAGTACTGGGTCATTATGGGCTTGTTGTAGCCCATGGCCTCACGCCTCTGCAGAACGAGCTGGACATCACGTCCCTGCTCCTTGACCGCCGGAAGAGGCAGAAGCTTTATCAGAACAAAACACATGGTCATGATCACCATGAAGGTAAGGATCATGAGCAGTATTCTTTTGATTACATACTTTAACATACGGCTCCAGATGCCCTCAGACATGGACGGGCGCCGAAGCGTCCGTCCATGAAAGAAGAATCAATTGATTTGATCAGTACTTGAGGCTACCGCCTGCAACGTAAGCTGCCCAAGCAGCGTCATCGTAATTGTAGGTGTAGAATGCAATTCCACCGAATCCTACGAGGTCTACATAGTTCTGTACGGCGAAGTCACCCTTCTGGGAAACCATGGATGCGACAGATCTGTAATAGATCGGTGTTGTTACGAAGAATGAGAGGTAAGCATACTCGAGCTTACAGTAGAACTCAGCCTTCGTTGCTGCATCATAGTCGTTGAATGCTGCGAGCTTGGAGCCGTCCTTTGCAGAGATGACGATATCGGTATCGCCGCCTGCCCAGTATGCCCAGTCGTGCAGAGATGCTGTGAAGTCAACACCATCGACCTTGATTGTTACAGGAATCTTGGTTGTGTCGAAGCCGTACTCCATCTGGTTTCCGCTTCCGTCGGAAGCATCGCAGTAGCACTGTGAAAGGATTGTGTACGGTGAGTAAGCAGCGCCGCCCCATGTTGTGAAGATGATGTCGGTTCCGCCGCTGTACATTGTGTCGTAGTAGTCCTCGTCGACTGTCATCTTGAGAGTGACCTTACCCTCGAAGCCTGTTCCGACACATGCGCTCTCGAGAGCACTCTTGAGGAAGTTGAACATCTTGACGTAGATGTCGTCGCTCTGGTAGACACGGATCTCAAGCTCGACGTTCTCGTCGTTGTAGGTGCCGTCAGCCTTGGCCTCTGCATAGGCAAGAGCCATAGCCTCGCGTGCGCCGACAAGGTCGTAACCTGTGACTGCATCGTAAGCCTCGTCGAGGTCATCGTAGTCTCCGCCTGCTCCGTATGTCAGGCCGTACAGCTCGACGATAGCCTTCTTGGCTCCGTCGGTTGATCTGTAGGAAGCACCTGTGAACGGATCGTAGACATACAGGGTGTTGAGCATTCCGTAGCCCGGCATACCTGTTGTCAGTGAGGATGCGAATGTGTTGACGTCGATTGCCAGAGAGAAGCCCTTTCTGAAGTTGGCGTTGGTGAGGATCTGTGTTCCTCTTGACTTCAGGCTTGCCTCATCGGTGTTGAATGTAAGCTTTGTGGTGTAGCTCTGCGGTGTGTAGCGGACATAGTCGCTGGAACCGAATCTGGCCATATCATCAGCCTGGAGGCTGACACCGTCGATCTCACCTGCCTGGAAGGCAAGAAGAGCGGTCTCGTGCTTGTTGATGACCTGGACGGAGATCTTATCGGTCTGATACTGACCGAGGTGCTGGCCGTCCTTGTATCCGTACCAGTTGTCGTTTCTCTCGAGAGTGTACTGCTTGTCCAGCTCGAAGTATGTGAGTCTGTAAGGACCATAGGACATTGTGGTGTCGACTGTGGTGCAGTAGTTGGTCGAGATGCTTGCGATGTCTGCGCTGTCCTTGGAGACCTTGTCACCGTTTGAGTTGTAGTAGGTCTTGCAGGCTTCCCAGAGAGGCTCGTAGACAAGGTATGTGCCGCTCAGGTTGTACGGGACATAGTAGTTTGCATCGGCTGTCGGGCTGACTGTGATGTAAACCAGCTCGTACTCGCCGGTCTTGATGATACCGACCTGGTCCCAGCTGAGCTCGGGATAGGTCTGTGTGTAGACGAAGTAAGCAGGAAGATCTGCCTCTGTCTCGCCCCATGCCGGATTGCCTGTCGTGACAGGAGCATAGAGAGCGTAGTTGGCGTCTGTGAGAGGAACAAGTCCGTTCTCATCAGCAAGAGCATAGAGCTGATCCCATGTGGTTACATCGAAGTAAGATGCGCCGTAGGCTCCGACATAGTCGGCCAGTGTGTTGCCGCCCAGCCAGTTTGCCAGAGGATAAGCAACTGCGAGGTAGACGGGGCTTCCGTCCGGTGTGAGGTACTGTCCGTCTGCACCGACTGTAAGGTCTGCCATCTCATAGTAAGCGCCAGTTGCATTCTCCTGGAATGCTGTCTGTCCTGCATAGAAGTAGTTCTTTGCATTGTAGACGACGAAATCACCGGCGTACAGGGAGTCGGCTCTGCGGTTCTTCATGATCGGATCCAGCAGCTCCTTGTAGGAGTAGATGTAGGTGTCGGCATTGATCGGTGTGCCGTCTTCCCAGCATGCAAGCGGGTTGAGTGTCAGCTTCCAGGCCTTGGCTGTCTCGCCTTCCTGAATGCCGTACTGTCCGACATAGTCTGCTGTAACATCGACGGGAAGCTCTGATGCCATCTCACAGGTGATTGCCCAACCCTCGAGATCGTCGCTGAGCTCGAAGCCGTAGAATCCTCTGGAAATGTAATCGAGGATAGCGCTGTCGTCAGATGTCTCCCATGTGTGGGTTGACCACTTCATGTTGGAAGTACCGGCGGTATAGTCGTTGAACGTATAGAAAGCCGGGTCGGTGTAGTCCTTTCCTGCAACTCCCTTGTAGTAGTCATAGGAAACCTCTCCACCCTCGCTGCTTCCGAGAACAGTTGTGAGTGAACCGGCGTTTACGCTCTTTGCTGCGTAATCGGTAACATACTCACTCTGCTTCGCTGCAGGAGCGGGAGTCTTGGTGGTGCTTGTTGTGTTTGTGGTGACTGTTGCGGCAGGAGCCTCGTTTGAGCCGCCTGCGAAAACAGAAGCCATTGCAACAAGGAGAACCATCATGATGACTGTAATTTTCTTCATTATTTTCCTCCTGAAAACAAATT
>JAGCUM010000162.1 GCA_017962865.1 Spirochaetales bacterium | reverse complement strand
CAGGCGGCAACGAGAACAGGCCGCTGACTCCGGAAGAGGAGAAGCACATGCTGGCCATCCTCGAGGAGTCTCTCCAGCAGGGAGCGGCAGGTCTCTCGCTCGGCCTGATGTACACTCCGGGCCTCTATGCGGGAACCGATGAGCTGAAGAAGGTGGCCGACCTGTGCGTGAAATATGACAAGCCGCTGACAGTCCATGCCCGTGCGCTGGGAAAGGTCTCCATGGCTTATCCTGAGATTTTCGGCCGCCCTCACCTTCTCAGGGCAATGGATGAGCTTGTGGAGATTGCCAAGGGCACCCCTCTGAAGCTCCAGTATTCCCATGTCATCTTCATCGGAACCAAGAGCTTCAAGTGCAAGGATGAACTCATGAAGATGTTCGATGACCTCAAGGCCAGCGGCGTTGACCTGATGTTCGACATCTACCACGAGTGCGTAGGCACAACATCTATACCCGTAATCCTTCCTGCATGGTATCAGGGTATGGATCCCAAGCAGCGCAAGAGCCTGATTTCAAGGCTGAAGCTCGCTGTCATCAAGGCCTCAGGCATCCTGCTCGGATTCACATTCAACGATATCCTGGTTGCATACATGGGACCCGGCATGGGGCATTATGAGGGCAAGACCGTCCATCAGATTGCAAAGGAAGAAGGTCTTTCAGACCTCAATGCTTACCTTATGCTCTGTGAGAAGAGCAACTTCGCCGGCCGTGCGAACATGGGTCCCTATTCTACTCCCGAGATCATCAGGGATCTTGAGCACAAGGAGAACGTTCTCTACATGACCGATGCATGGGTTGAGGACTTCGGAGTCCAGAATCCGGCCATCTACGACTGTTTCCCCAAGTTCCTGCAGGATGCTGTCACAGGCCTCGGAGACACGTTGCCCAATACCGTCCGCAAGATGACGGGTGCTGTGGCAGACAGATTCATGATTAAGGAACGCGGATACCTGAAGGAAGGCTACTATGCAGACCTGACGGTCTTCGATGAGGATAAGGTAAGAAACGGAATCCCCGATCAGGAGAAGGCATTCGGCATAGAAAAGGTTTTCATCAACGGACAGCTGGTCATGGAAGATGACAAGCTGGACGAGAAGGCCCTGAAGACGACAGGCCGCGCAATCTCAATTAACTGATTCCGCAGGTGCGGAATACGTGGCCTTCTTCTTATCGATGTTACGCTCCTCGCAGAACTTCTGGATTTCCATGGATGTGTTGTCATCTCTTTCTGAGATGGTTTAAATCTATTTTATTGAATGAATTGCCCAACAGAGCAATCTGACACTGCAGACAGTAGTTGTTGACAGCAACCGTCAGGAATTCAAGGATAGCATTGATAGAGATGATGATGGATAGCGCCTCAGCCCTGATTCCCAGTTGTGAGAAGAGAATCGAGAAGCAGACTGTAGTACCTCCGATAACGGGCGGTGTTGCCACCGAAAGGATGAATGAAAGAATGAATGCTGCAAAAAGCCAGCCCCATGTTACTTCTATTCCGACAAGATTCGCAGAAAAGAGGCTGCAGGCGGTAAACACTATGCAGTATCCGGGACGGAACAGTATGCCGCCTAGGTTGTATGAAAGCGGAGCAAAGTTATCGTCTACTCCCAAGTCCCCTATCAAAGTGTCGATGGTCGTTACGAAGGCAGCACCTACACTGGCGCTTGAGAGGGAAATCATGAAGGACGGAAGCAGCTTATGTATGAATGTACGTGCATTGACCTTCAGTTTGATGCAGACAATCAGAGTATAGGCAAGCAAGATTACAGCCTCACCTATTGCGACTGTCAGTATCAGCTTCGCATATCCGAGTATCAGGGAACTCGGAGAAGACAGAACCTGAGTGCAGATCATGAGTCCGACATATACGGGAATGAAACGGTTGAGATAACCGTTTGACAGAATAGCTACGGTATTAACCTCATCGAAGATTTCGGTAAGCCGGTCTGCTTTATTGCCCATCTTCAGCATGGCAATGCCGAACATAAGGCCGATTATTATTATATGTACGGAATTGAACTCAAGAATCGGAGAAAGTATATTATTCGGCACGAAATCTATGATGATATTCCAGAAATCATAGAAATCTATCGACATGCTGGAAGACATGCCGAAGGTCATTTCTGGTACAAGCCATGCAGTGTTCAGCAATGTAAGTATAAAAGCTACAAGCAGAAATGAACGGATCATCTTCTTGCCTATAGTGCTGAAGGTGGAAATATCGCCCAAACGAACGATTCCTAACGTTATAGATCCGAAACACATCAGGGTTGCCATGACGCATAGCAGTCCCGTGAAGGCATTGGCAACCGGCATGAGAAACTTTCCGGAAATATCAATTGCATAACCGGGTGCAAAGGCATTTATCAGAAGACCGATTACTGCACCGCTCACGATTCCTATGAGTATTGAGAGAATCTGACTGATTTTCTGCTGTTTTGCAATCGTGAATGTTACGAGATTCGCACCGCCACGATATCGCCAGTCCATGTTCAGGGTTTCGGAATTGGCCATCAGCGAACCCATGACCGAGAGGTCGGACTCATCCTTCTGTGCAAACGGATCAAGGCTTTCCCCACGGATGCGCAGGGAAACCCGGAATGTGCCGAAGTAGCTGGAAATCCTAAGAGAAGCCAGGGCATTTTCCGAAAGGAAATCCCTGTACTTGAGCATTGTCTCTTCAAGGAATAGACGAAGACGAAGAGCATCCTTCGAATCAGTTTTTACCTTTGACAGGATTCTTTCGGTTTCCTCGATAGCCTGGTTAATCGATTGAGTATCCAGAGAAAACTTTTCCCGCAATACTTTGTCCATTCAGCTTTGCTCCTTGTCTATTTCTCGTTCCTGAGTTTATCCATGAAACCTGCAGTAATGATACCGGCAGGAAGCGCTATCATCTCTTGATTCTGAAGAAAATTACTTCATCTGATACTTCTTAAGGTCAACCCTGCCCTCATCTACCTCTATGCCTTCTGCTTCAAGCAGTCTTGCCTGTGCACCGGCACCGCCGAAAGCGAATTCTCCTGCAAGTTCGCCTTTTGAGTTCACGACACGGAAACACGGGATATTGTCCGGGTCTGGATTATGGTGCAGTGCATTGCCCACTGCCCTTGCCATCTTCCTATCTCCTGCCATTTCTGCAACCTGAGCATATGTGGCAACATGTCCGTAAGGTATTCTTTTTACAGCCTCGTAGATCCGCTTCGACGGATTGTCCGTTATCAATCTGTAGCTGTCACGGATCATCAGCTTGATGTCTTTATCAGGAATGGAGCCGTCAAGAATAAACGTATTCCAGTGCTCCTTGTTCTGCTGATAGCCGGGAAGGACTGCGTCATAGGCATCGCGCCAGAAGACAGCCTTGTCCGGCTCGACCT
>JAGCUM010000015.1 GCA_017962865.1 Spirochaetales bacterium | reverse complement strand
GAGCATCAGAGAGGAGAAAGGCATCCAGGTTTCGTCGAGCTCGTAGTGCATTGAAAGCCTCCGATGCACCTACAATAACATAATTTGAAAGGTATAAATATAAAAATAAGCCTGAAGAGCTCTTTTTCCGAGGCTCCAGGCTTACAAATAAGCCTGACGGGTCTTTTTTCAAGGTCGTCAGGCTTACTTTCTCTTTTTAGGTATAGGGTTTTCCAAGGCGCAAGCGAAAGACCCCAATTTGCTAAGCGACAAGTTCGCTTTGTTGCATAAACTGATTCAGATAGACGCGGGTTTTCAAGGCGCAAGCGAAAGACAGTGCTCGGAGCACGGCTTGAGCGCAGCAACGCAGAAAACACCCGTATATTTGAATCAGAAGCCTTGCTGGCACATGGCGTCGGCAACCTTCTTGAAGCCGGCGATATTTGCACCCTTCACGTAATCGATGTAGCCGTCGGCGCATTTGCCTTCACGGGCACAGGCATCGTGGATACCCTTCATGATTCTGTGAAGTTTTTCGTCGACTTCTTCTGCAGACCAGAAATAGTGCTCGGCGTTCTGGCTCATCTCAAGACCTGAGACTGCGACACCGCCTGCGTTGGCTGCCTTGCCCGGAGCGAACGGGATTCTGGCCTTCTGCAGTTCCTCGATGGCCTCGGGAGTGCAACCCATGTAGGATGTCTCGATGACATACTTTACGCCGTTGGCGATAAGCTGCTTGGCATCATCGCCGTTGAGCTCGTTCTGGAGAGCGCACGGGAAAGCCATGTCCACGGGGACTTCCCAAGGCTTCTTGCCCTTGACGAACTTGGCGCCGAACTTCTTTGCGTACGGCTCGATGACATCCATGTTGGAAGCTCTGAGCTCGAGCATGTATGCGATCTTCTCGGGAGTGTTGACTCCGTTCTCGTCGTAGATGTATCCGTCAGGTCCGGAGAGAGTGACGACCTTGGCACCGAGCTCGGTGGCCTTGGAGACTGCACCCCAGGCGACATTGCCGAATCCGGAGATTGCGACACGCTTGCCCTTGAAGGTATCGTTGTGCTCCTTGAGCATCTCGTTTGCAAAGTACATCGTGCCGTAGCCCGTTGCCTCAGGTCTGACGAGGGAACCGCCCCAGCCCCAGCCTTTGCCGGTAAGGACGCCGGTGTTCTCGTTGCGGATCTTGCGGTATGTGCCGTAGAGGTAACCGATCTCACGTCCGCCTACTCCGAGGTCTCCGGCAGGAACGTCCGTATCGGGTCCGATGTATTTCTCGAGCTCTGTCATGAATGCACGGCAGAATCTCTGGATCTCGGCGTCAGACTTGCCCTTTGGCGAGAAATCCGAACCACCCTTTCCTCCGCCCATCGGCAGGGTTGTGAGGGAGTTCTTGAAAATCTGCTCGAAGCCGAGGAACTTGAGGGTTCCGAGGGTGACGTTGGCATGGAAGCGGAGGCCGCCCTTGTAGGGTCCGATGGCGCTGTTGTACTGGACTCTCCATCCACGGTTGACCTGAATCTCGTGGTTGTCGTCTTCCCACTCGACTCTGAACTGGATGATTCTCTCCGGTTCGACGATCCTGTCGAGGATCTTGTTCTTCAGATAAAGCGGGTTTGCGTTGACCACATCGATAACGGATGCGATGACCTCCCTGGCCGCCTGTATGAACTCAGGCTGTGCGGGGTTCTTTCTCTCAAGTTCAGCCATGAACTCGTCAAGTTTGTACATTTTTTCCTCCAAAAGGTGCTGACCGTTGATTGCAGGGCGCATCGGCACTCTGTGGTCCAGCACAATCAGTATAAACCCGTTTCGGCAGATGTCAACTTTCAGTTGGTGCTATTATTTTGATTGAGTCAAAATGTAATGGTAGACATTGAGAAATAGCTAAATCTATGGCGCTTGAATTACTGGATTCCGAAATAAGACCAGATGGGGTCCTCTGGCGGGGGAGCAACCACATGCACCGGGGCTCCGCCTACGGGATGGGAGAACATGATTTCATGCGAATGCAGGCAGATTCCGCCGTCGGCATTGGAGCGCGGGAACCCGTATTTCAGATCTCCCTTGATGTGCACCCCGCAGGCAGCAAGCTGGGCCCTGATCTGATGATGGCGTCCGGTCAGCAGGTTGATGTCATACAGCTCATAGCGCTCGGACTGCCCTATCTGCCTGTACTGCAGCCTGGCAAGCTGCAGGTCATCCGGACGCACCCCGCGCAGGGATGGCTTGCCCCCATCCGGAGCAGGACTGTATGCAAAGCTCTTGTTCTTCTGCGCGTCTCTATAAAGATAATGGCAGAGCTCCCCGCTCTCCTGAGGCAGCTGCTTGTCCGTTATGGCCCAGTAGTGTTTCTCTATTTTCCCTGTGCGGAACATTTCTGACAGACGGCTCAGGGCCTTGTCCGTCCTTGCGAAGATCACGATCCCGCTGGTGGGCCTGTCCAGCCTGTGCGGAAGGCCCAGGAAGACGTTGCCGGGCTTGTTGTACCTGACTTTCAGATAGTGCTTCACATCGTCAGCAAGCGTGATGTCCCCGGTCTTGTCGCCCTGCACTATCTCCCCTGGCAGCTTGTTGATGAGAATAAGATGGTTGTCTTCGTAGAGAATCCTTTCGGAAAGACTAGTCAACATCGTCGAACAACCCCGGCATATCCTCGTCGGAAGCCTTCTTGGAGCTCTTGGGTTCGGCTATGGGCTTAACCTTGGGCTCCGGCTGCACCTCTACGGCCTCGACTTCAACTACCTCGTCCTCGGAATCCTCTTCGATGTCCTGCTTGGGGGCTGACTCCACGAGTTTACAGGCCTTGATGCGAATCGAGGCTATCTCTTTCTTCGTGATAGTCACACCGCCGGCCTTTGCACCCTTGACCAGATAATCGGAGAACAGGAAGGTCGATTCCTTTATGCGGCTCGGCCCCTTGTAGGTGACCGTGACTTCTGCGTTCGGAAGGACCGAAAGCTTCTTGAGGGAGTTGTTGTCCGGATCAGGCAGAAGCTCGTAGGGCTTGTTCATGATGAATCCGCTGAGCTTGCATCGCTTGATGTAGGTTACCTTGGTCTTCTTGTCCAGATAGATGACGGTGAACACGATGTCTTCCAGGACTTCCTTGTCCGCAATGCCGCAGTAAGTGATGTCCTTGCCCACGAAAAGCTTGTCGGGCACATTGGAACAGTAGTACGTTCCGTTCTTCTGAACGATGAGGATCTTGTCGAACTCCGAGACCTTGAACAGCGGGGTGCCGGTCTTGACGTTGGTTCCGAGATAACCGGTTGCTCCG
>JAGCUM010000161.1 GCA_017962865.1 Spirochaetales bacterium | reverse complement strand
GATAATGCTCACTCAGGCAGGGGTGAAAAGTCGCCAGCTGGTTCTGAACAAGACTCTCTGCGTCAACATCTGAGATGGACTACACACTTGTCACCAAGCCAAATGATCTTTTGGATCTTCTTTCCAGATGGACCTCTTCGAACGTGGAAAGCGTCTCCATCGACTTTGAGGAGGAGTCCAACCTTCATTGCTATGGCGAGCATGTGTGCACAGTCCAGATTTACGACAAAGAAAAATACTACATAATCGATGCCCTTGAGCTTGCCAAAACAAAAGAAGGTATCGCTGCCATGAAGACCTTTTTGGAGGGCCCGATTGAGAAGGTCATGTTTGCCTGCCAAAGCGATGCTGCCCTGACAAGAAAAGCCCTTGGCATTCAGCTGAAGAACATCTTCGACATCAGAGTCATCGCAATGGCATTGGACTTCAATGGTAATCTCACCGCCCTTATCGAGCGCAATCTGGGAATACAAGCCGAGAGCTCATCACTAAAGAAGAAGTACCAGACTGCAAACTGGATGCGCCGTCCAATTCCTGAGCAGCAGATTGAATATGCCCTTTCGGATGTGCAGTATCTGTTTGACCTTAAACAGTCGCTTGTCTCGGAAATGAAAGCAAAGCTTTCCAAAGGCGAGCAGAACAAGGTCAGCCATGAAATGAAAATCTGTGCTGAGCAGAAGAACCCAGAGCGTCCAGGCTGGGAGAAGATCTGTAACTATAAGCTTCTGAAGGAAGACGAGAAGGTCTACATTAAACACTTCTTCCTTGCCCGTGATTCTCTTGCCCGTAAGGCAAACGTTCCTGCCTCCAGAATCCTTGAGAAGCAGCTTGTGGTAGCCATGGCGAAGAAAGGCACATGGAAGGGGGTTCTTCCTGAAGACAAACAACGCTATGCATCTGCTTTCGAGAAAGCGCGTTTGGATGCGGTTTCAGAGCTGCACAAATAAAAAAGGGTCGCCATCAAGCGACCCCTTCATTGTCATAGGTTAGAATCAAAGTCCAAGGAGAACTCTGACCGACTCCATGTTTGGAACTGCTGCCATCAGAACACCGGCTGCAACTGCAGAACCAATGACTCCGGAAACGTTCGGACCCATTGCATGCATGAGCAGGAAGTTCTGAGGATCTGCCTCCTGACCGACCTTGCTGGCAACTCTGGCTGCCATCGGGACGGCCGAAACACCGGCTGCACCGATGAGCGGGTTGACCGGGTGCTTCTTGTCGAGCTTGTTCATCAGCTTTGCAATCAGGACTCCCATTGCAGTTCCCAGAGAGAATGCCACGGCTCCGAGGAGCAGGATTCCCAGTGTGTTGAGCTGCAGGAAGTGGCTTGCCTCCATCTTGGATCCGACAGACAGACCCAGACAGATGGTGACTATGTTCATCATTGCATTGGATGCAGTGTCTGCAAGTCTTGCAGTTACTCCGCACTCCTTGATGAGGTTTCCGAACATCAGGGCACCGATGAGCGGTGTTGCGCTGGGAAGCAGGAAGGCACATACCATAAGGACAGAGATCGGGAAGATGATCTTCTCGGTCTTTGAAACCGGTCTGAGCTGCTGCATCCTGATCTTGCGCTCTGCCTCGGTTGTCAGGGCCTTCATGATAGGCGGCTGGATGACAGGAACGAGAGCCATGTAGGAGTAGGCGGCAACGGCGATCGGGCCCAGGAGGTCCTGTGCAAGACGGGTCGTGACATAGATTGCCGTAGGTCCGTCAGCACCTCCGATGATTCCGATCGATGCTGCTGCATGCAGGTCGAAGTTGATTCCCGGGATGTAGGAGAGAAGCAGTGCTCCGATGAGGGCTGCGAAGATACCGAACTGGGCTGCAGCACCGAGAAGCAGGGTCTTCGGGTTTGCAATCAGCGGTCCGAAGTCCGTCATTGCTCCGACTCCCATGAAGATCAGCACGGGGAAGAGTCCGCTCTGGATACCTGCATCGAAGAGGATCTTGATGAATCCCACTGCGCCCTGGGCACCTGCGGCAAGCGAAGGATCGCTTCCTGCGATGTAGGCGAACGGGATATTGGAAAGAACGCAGCCCATTCCGATGGGGATGAGCAGCAGCGGTTCGAATCCCTTCTTGATGGCGAGGTAGAAGAGCAGGAAACCGACGAGGATCATCACGAAGTTGCCCCATCCGAATCCGGCTGCAGATGAACCGCCAAGTCCTAGGAATCCGTAGATACCTGTGGTCTGCCACAATTCAAGAAAATACTGTCCCATCGTACTCTCCTCAGGCTATTGTCAGAAGGGTGTCGCCTGCGACAACCTGATCACCCTGGGAGACGGAGATCTTTGTGATTGTTCCGTCGCACGGGGCGTAGATTTCGTTCTCCATCTTCATGGCTTCCATGACCATGACCAGCTGGTTCTTCTTGACTGCCTGGCCTTCCTTTGCATCGATTCTGAGAATCAGACCGGGCATCGGGGCTGTGACAGCCTGACCGCCGGTAGGAGCGGGGGATGCTGCGGATGCTGCTGCGGGAGCCTGTGTGGCTGCGATGGCAGTCTGGTCGATTCCTGCTGCAACAGAGAGAGGATACTCGACGCCGTTGACTGTTGCGCTGGTCTTTCCGAGCTTCACACCGTATGCCTTGCCGTTGACCGTGACTGTGTACTCGCCGGCTTTCTTTGCGGCTTCCTCAGCGGGATCGGCCTTGCGCATTCCGTTGACCTTGCTCTTGCCTGTGAGGAAGAGGATTCCCTTCTCCTTGCAGGATGCTGCGATGAAGATGTTCTCCTCTGTGACCTCGATGTTGTTGTCCTTGAGCATCTTGATGGCTGCTTCGCGGCCCTTTGCAGGATCGGCATCGTTGATGTCGACGACCTTCTGTGTGGTGGGCTCCTTCTTCAGGGCTTCAGCACAGATCTTGACGACTTCCGGATCGGGCTCGACGGGAGTCTTTCCGAAGTAGCCGAGAACCATCTTTCCGTAACCTTCGGCGATCTTCTTCCAAGGTCCGTAGATGACGTTGTTGAAGGCCTGCTGGAAGTAGAACTGTGAAACCGGGGTGACAGAGGTTCCGAATCCGCCCTTTGCGACTGTGTCGCCCATTGCTGCGACGATTTCGGGATATCTGTCCATCAGGCCGTTGTCTCTGAGCATCTGGGTGTTGGCCGTGAGGGCTCCGCCCGGAAGCGGGAAGAACGGGATGTTCGGGTTGACCTTTGTTGCCTCAGGCGGCAGGAAGTAGTCCTTCATGCACTCCTGGAAGACATCCTCTGCCTTCTGGATGGCCTGGATATCGACTCCGAGATCGTAATCGGTGCCGCGCAGGGCGTGCCACATAGTGATGATGTCGACCTGGCAGGTTCCGCCGGAGACGGGCTGCATGGAGAGGTCGAGCTGGTTTGCGCCGCCGTCGAGGGCTGCCATGTACTGTGCAACGCAACAACCTGCGGTATCGTGGCTGTGCATGACGATCTTGACGTCATCGCCGACAAGCTTTCTGGCTCTCTTGATGGTCTCGTAGACTGTCTTGGGTGTGGATGTTCCGGAAGCATCCTTGAAGCAGATGCTGTCGAACGGGATGCCTGCATCCAGGATGTTCCTGAGGGTCTTCTCGTAGAACTCGGGGTCATGGGCACCTGTTGTCTTCGGGGGAAGGCTCATCATGGTGACTGTGACTTCGTGCTTGAGACCGGCATTGTGGATGGAATTTCCGCTGTCGATGAGGTTGTTGACGTCGTTGAGGGCATCGAAGTTCCTGATTGTGGTCATGCCGTGCTTCTTGAACATCTTGGCATGCAGGTCGATGATGTCTCTGGGCTGTGAATCAAGTCCGACGACGTTGACGCCTCTGGAGAGGGTCTGGAGGTTTGCATCGGGTCCTGCGACTCTTCTGAACTCATCCATCATCTCGAATGCGTCTTCATTGCTGTAGAAGTAGAGGGCCTGGAAGCGTGCTCCGCCACCTGCCTCGAAGTGGGTGATTCCTGCCTTGCGGGCGGCTTCGACTGCCGGCATGAAATCCTTGGTGAATACTCTGGCTCCGAAGACGGACTGGAAACCGTCTCTGAAAGCTGTACACATGAAATCGACTTTCTTCATTGTCTCTACCTCAACTCTTTGATTTTACCATTGCAGCCGCTATGGCCACTGCAATCTCGGCATCGTTTCCTGCCGGTGCTGCTGCGCTTGCAGCTGCAGGGGCGGCTACCTGTGCAACAGGTTTCTTCTTTTCGATGGCTCTGACGACCTTGGAAACACCTTTGGTGGTGAAGACAAGAATTGTCAGAAACAGAAAAACAATCGCCATTCCCAGTGCAAGCAGAATCAATCCGTTGCTGAGCTGCTGTGACAATTGTTCTTTAGGTAACTGTGCTAGTGCGTACATAGTTCCCTTCCTTTGGATGATTGTCGGGCTAGAAGTCGGGGGATGTCCCGAAATTTCGCTACTAATATATTACTTACTAAACCATGTCAAGTTCAAGTGGTTTTCGGGCAGAAGAGGACTGTTACGGATGATTGTTTTCGGAGTTGTCAGCTTCCGATAATAGTTGAGTTGGCAGAGACGCTGTGAGTGAGCCAGACATTTCCGCCTATGATGCAGTTGTCCCCGATGTGGGTGTCTCCGCCGAGGATGGTCGCACCTGCATAGATGATTACGTTGTTGCCGATCTTCGGGTGGCGGTCGATGCCCTTGACGGGGTTGCCGTCGTCTCCGACCGGGAAGCTCTTGGCTCCGAGGGTGACGCCCTGATAAAGCTTTACGTGCTCACCGATTATGGTTGTTTCGCCTATGACTACGCCTGTACCGTGGTCTATGAAGAAGTACCTGCCTATGGTTGCACCCGGGTGGATGTCGATTCCGGTATGGCTGTGGGCAAGCTCGGTCATTATCCTGGGGATGTAGGGGATATCCATCTCGAAGAGCATGTGGGCTATTCGGAATATGCTGACGGCCTCGAATCCGGGGTAGGCAAGCATGATTTCCGTCTTGTCGCGGGCGGCGGGGTCTCCGTCGTAGGCTGCCTGAACATCGGTATCGAGGATGTCCCTTATGCCTTCAAGGCCTTCGAGGATGGCTTTCGTAATTGCCTGAGTATCGGCATCGGGCTTGACCCACGGGATTATCTCGTTGAGGATCGACTCGGCTTCAAGGCTGCTTTCGATGACGGTGGTGGCTGTGCAGGGACACTCCTCGAAGATCTCCGGATACATGATGCTCCGCAGTCGTCTCAGAAGTGTGACGACCTGATCCTTGAGTCCTGAGAATCCTATGTACTTTGTACCTTCCATCATTTTCCCCTCGGTATATGTCTGTTTGTGGATTTTACTGGGAGGCCCTGACTTTTTAAATAGAGTAGGGTCGCACTGTGTTGCCGAAGAGTCGGTAAAGGGGTATCTTTGAGGAGCACGAAGCTCACGAAGAGCAGAAGGCTCAGAAGGCTTACGAGGCTTAGAAGGAGCAGAAGGATTATCAGGCTCACTAAGTGCCACTAAGTGATACTAAATTGCAGGAGGGCGATATGCCTAACGAAACAGAGATACAGGACATCAACATCCACAACAGGATGTCGCTGATTGACCGCAAGATCCTCATCATGAGCGGAAAGGGCGGAGTAGGAAAGAGCACCGTCACGGTGAACCTTGCCAACGCACTGCTTGCAATGGGCAAGACCGTCGGAATCCTGGATACGGATATCCATGGCCCCAACATCCCCAAGATGCTCGGCTGCGAGGGTGCTATCCTCCAGGGAAGCGAAGGCGGCGACAGCATAATCCCTGTCTCTCCGAGGGAAGGATTGAAGGTTGTCAGCGTAAGTTTTGCACTGGGAGACCCGGATCAGGCTATCGTTTGGCGCGGACCGATGAAGCTGGCTGTCATCAAGCAGTTTCTTGCTGATGTGCAGTGGGGCACCCTTGATTACCTTCTTATCGACTCTCCTCCCGGAACCGGTGACGAGCAGCTTGCAGTCTGCCAGAACGTTCCCGACCTTACCGGTGCAATCATCGTGACCACCCCGCAGCAGGTTGCAATCCTCGATGCAAGAAAGAGCGTGAGCTTCGCCGAGCAGCTGGATCTCAAGATCCTCGGTGTGGTGGAGAACATGAGCTATCTGATCTGCCCGGACTGTGGCAAGCATATCCCCGTCTTCGGAAAGGACGGCGGGAAGAATCTCTGCAACGAGATGAATCTCGAATTCCTGGGAGAGGTCCCGATGGAGCTTGGCCTGCAGCAGGGCGAGGATCTGGGTGTGAACTGGATAGAGAAGAATCCGGACAGCGAGAGCGCAAAGGCGTTCAAGGCCATAGCCGAGCACCTTCACGGCACGGTGGAGTTCAAGCACACACCCTACGTGCCGAAGTTCGATTCCTGCTCGCCGTCGGCTTGTGCTTCATGCACGGCAGACTGCTCATCCAGAAAGACATGAGGAAGCTGGACCAGAACACATTCAATACTCTTGAGAGCTCTCCCAATCCGTCGCGCCTGCTGTGGAATACTGAAAGCAGGCGTAACGAGGGAAAGACCGTCCTCTTTGAGATCAACAGCGTGCACCGCAAAGGTCCGGAGGGCCGTGAAGGTGACTTTGTTGAACTTGATTTCGCCCGAGGCGGTGTCACAATCATCCCATATTTCACAGGCTCTGACGGAATCCCGCGATTTGTGATGGAGAGGCAGTTCCGTCACGGCACTGAGTCCGTGACACTGGAGTTCCCCGCGGGCCTTGTGGAGAAGGGCGAGAGCGCATCTGATGCCGCCGCAAGGGAGCTTTGGGAGGAGACAGGCCTCAGGGCCGCTAAAATCACAGAGCTTGGCTCTGTGTGCCAGAACTCGGCGTACATGAGATGTCCCGTGGGTTTCTGCCTTGCGGAGGACATGAGCGTGGAGACTGACCTTGATAAGCGCAAGCTGGATCAGAACGAGCAGATTGACATCCTCACCGTCCCGGTCTCTTATGTGCTTGAGAACATGGGAGAGGGGGAGCTGACAAATGGGGCTGCCCTTCTTGCTGTACCTTTCTTCCTGCGCGAGATGAGAAAACGAGGCCTTACTTTCTGACTTCCTTCTGTATTCTCACAATGTGATAGAGCCTTGAGCCGAAGTCTCCGAGGACCCTTGTGTCCTGGGAGAATCCGGTGCCGCTGAACTGCGGGCAGAGCCTGATGCCGCTGTAGGCAAGTACATCGCCCGAAACTATGTGATGCTCGCTCTCGTTCTTCAGGGCAACGTTTTCGTCGATGACTTTCTTCAGCTGGCTGTTTGCCTTCAGCATGACGGGGCTGACCATGTTGATCAGGCTTCCGAACTGCTGGATGGGCACTTTCTGCTCTCTGGCAATGATGTCATAGTCGTAATCGGGTCTTACAAACGGTAACCTCAGCACTTCCTGTGCAATATTCGGTTGGTTCAGGATCTGGAAGTCCAGGACCATCATCTCGCTGAAATCCGTGTTTGCAATCATCCACCTGACCTTATTGGTATCGGCCTTGTCCTTGGATGACATGCCCTCCGAGAGGCGGTAGAAGCGTCCGTACTGGAAGAGGGCCCTGTGCTGCTTGTAGAACTCGATCTGGTTTCGGACTATCTGCTTCTGCTGCTGGTTGAGGGCGCTGAGGTCCATCTCGTAGCCCAGGACTCCGAATGCTGCCACGTTGAAGCGGGATTCGAGGTCCGTGCGCCTGAGGGTCTGGTGGTTGGGACTTGCCGATACGTGGGCGCCCATCGTGCTGGGCGGGTAGGCGTATGATGTTCCGCCCTGGATCCAGGTGCGGCAGTAGGCATCGGAGTTGTCGCTGGTCCAGATCTGGGGCATGAAACAGAGTACTCCCAGATCAAAACGATTGCCTCCGGAGGCACAACCTTCGAAAAGAATGTGGGGGAAGGTCTTGGTCAGGCGGTCGAAGATTTCGTAAAGACCCATGACATAGCGGTGGCAGAATTCGCCCATGCGGATGTTTCCGGCGCTGTAGAGGTCGCTGAATATGCGGTTCATGTCCCATTTCACACAGTCTGCGCGGGAGAGGCGGAAGACTTCCGTCATGGTTTTCACGATGTAGTCGCGGACTTCCTTTCTGGTGAGGTCCAGGATGAACTGGTTGCGTCCGACTGAAGGGTCTCGGCCGTGGATCATGATTGCCCAGTCAGGGTGCTTGTCGAACAGCAGGCTGCGTCGGCTGATCATCTCGGGCTCGACCCAGATGCCGAACAGAAGTCCCAG
>JAGCUM010000160.1 GCA_017962865.1 Spirochaetales bacterium | reverse complement strand
ATTATGGTTGTGGTAATCTGCGTTGCCCTTCCTGCCGGAGTGTTCTGCTCCGGCAAGATGGGTTTCAGCGCGGATCTTGCATCTGCACAGGACATCTTCTTGGGGCAGGATAGCTATCAGGTTTCGATGGACTTCAGAACGATGGTCTCTGATGAGTTTCAGATAAGAATTCCACTATCAGTTACGTTTATCAGGACATCATTGATGTTTGAAGGAGCCCTGATGCTTGTCTATTATCCATGGCAGACCGGCCCTTTCCTGGGGCTATCTGTCTTCCAGATGGGGTTTACTTGCCGGTGCCCCGATCTGGAGAATCTCGTGAACCTGAACGAGGTTCAGATAGGGTGGACCTTCGAGTTCGGGCCGGGACTTTTCGTTGAACCGAGTCTGGTTGTAAGGGACCCGTCCGGTACGTTCTCGGACGAGTATTCGCGGCTGAAGGGGGCCTTCCCCTGTTACACGACATTCCGGGGAAGACTTTCCTTCGGATGGAATTTCTGGAGGTGAATATGATCGGATCATTCAGGCTTCATTCCCGCAGGACGAGGTGGGAGCATCTTTTCAATACGGCCGTGTGTGCCTTGGTTCTTCTTTGTTTTCTTGCCTGCAATGCAAACTACAAGCCTTCCTTCAAGGCATCGATTACTGACGCAAGCATGAAATCCCGTGTTTCCCATGTAATCGATGCACAGATAGACAATGTGAAGGAGTACCTCGACGAGGATCTTCAGGCGGAGATTGACGGGGCCGCAAGAGGGGAAGGAGGCAGGCTCAGTGGTTCTGAAATCGTGGACCGTACTTTGGGAGAATCCTCGGGCAGGGACTACCTGGACTTCTGCTATGCGGTGGACTATACGCAATCAACAGGGGACGTGGATGCCGTCATGGATACTGCCAGGAGTGTTCTTCCGGCAAAGGACTACAACGAACTTGTCGAGCGAACGCAGGAAGTTGAAAAGGCCATCATGCTCAAGGGAGAGGATGTGGCCAGGGGGATTCCGCTCAATCAGCAGGCTGCATTCTACAAGGACCTCAAGATTCTCGTGACCAGGGCAATTGTTCTGCTTGTAGCCGGGGTGGTCTATGCCTGTATCCCGACTGTTGTTTTCTGGGGGAAGGTGAGTGCAGCCTGTGCCATTTCGGTCGGAGCCGGACTTGTCGCAATATCGATCATGTCGCTCTATGAGTACTTCCGCTTCGGTACCGGAGAGGGGCAGAGCTTCTAGGACTGGTTCAAGGGACTTCTGGCCATCCCTCAAGCGGATTTTGCCCTGACCACCGCGGTTACAGCCATAACCGAATCAATGGGAGTTTCACCTGTCGTCACCGGAATAATCATCTGTGTCTTTGCTCTGTACAACATCGTCGACCTTACAAGGACAATGATCAAGACGTACAATTTCGATGCTTGACTTGGTAATCAAAAATTGGTAACTTTTTGATGAAATACGAAGTTAAGATGACGCGCAAGGCTTCAAAAGGCGTCGCAAAGCTACCTGTGAAATGCAGGGATGTGCTTGCCAGACTTCTCTGTGATATCAGGGATTTCGGACCTGTTCAGCCAAACTACAGTCATTTCAGCAAGCTGGATGAGGCATGTTTCCACTGCCATCTGGGATACCGATGGATAGCGTGTTGGAGACAAATCAGAGGTGTTTTTATTGTGGAGGTTTACTATGTTGGTTCACGTGAATCTGCTCCATACTGACGGCTTCTGCGTCGAAGGATCCGTTCCGGAGAAAGTGATAGATTTCCTTAAATCAGAATTCGGAACCTCAAATGTCAGGGTGGATAAAGAGGAAGAACTCATAGATCCTTTTGAGGAGAATTGGTTCAAGGAGACATTGAATAGTCTGACCCCCGGCAAGAACCTGAGGTTCTACAGAAAGCAGAAAAAAATGACTCAACTGAGTCTTGCAAAGGAGATTGGAACAACCAAACAGGCAATATGCGCAATGGAACATGACAGCAGGGCTATAAGCAAAAAGACAGCCAAGATACTCGCTGACCTGTTTGGCACTTCCCCCGCAAGATTTATCTGATATTCTGAAGCTGAAGGACAATCTGATTACGGGCATTCAGGAGGCCTTCGCAGATGAGGGTCTCGAGTCTGTCCTTGTCTTCGTCGTACGGGTAGCCGTTGTCTTTCCACCAGCGGCAGATCATCTCCATACCCTTTCTCAGGTCATACTCCGGTTCCCATTCGGGGACTGATTTGCGGAAGTTGCTGCAGTCGAAGATTCCGAAGTACTTCTTTTCCAGCTCCAGATGGCCGAAGAGGGAGCTGTCTATGGCATTCAGCATCTCCGAAGGGGCATGGATGATTCTCGGACGTTTGTCCAGTATTTCGCCGACCGTGGTATAGAGATCTTCCCAGATATTCACGAAACCCGATGTTATGTGGAAGGTCTTTCCGAAGACCGCCGGGTTGTTGAGGCTCATGACATAGGCCTTGGCAAGGTCAGGTGAGAACGTGAACGTCCACGGATTTGTTCCGTCTCCCATCATCAGAAGGGGCTTGTTATCCAGTATCCTGCGGGCGATGTTGGCATTCTGCCTGAGGATTCCGATGTTGGCGCATCCGATTCCGAACGTGAGGGAAGGGCGGACTATGGTTATCCTTGCCTGAGTCGCCCGCGATCTGAGGTATCGTTCCATATTGGCTTTCTCGAAGCCGTAGGGGAAGGTGTTGTCCGTTCTGAGCAGTGCCCCGTCTTCGGAGATGGGGATGCTTCTGGGTGGAACCTCATAGACCGCACAGCTGGATGTGAAGATGATGTGGCCTGTCCTGCCGTCTATGGCATCGAGGGTGGTCTTTGCATCGGATGCGTTGAAGCTGATCATGTCTATGACGGCATCGAATTCAAGGTTTCTGAGCTTTTCCTTCAGTTCGCCCGGGACCTTTCTGTCCCCGTAGATTACCTCCGTGGCCATGCTGGTATCGGCATCCTTTCGCTGACCCCGGTTGAAGAGGTAGACTTCGTGGCCGGATTGTGCCGCCTGACGTGTGATTTCCCTGCTGATGTTTCCTGTGCCGCCTATGATCAGAATCTTCATGGTGTTCCCCCTGCACGCAGTATACCATAGAGTTTGCGGGGGATGTGCGACAATTGACCTTCTCTCCGTTTAAATGATACTTTCTACTTACGACAAGATTCTTTTGGGGGATTGATTTCAGATGAAGGTACTTGTTTTAGGTTCAGGAGCCAAAGACCACGCCATCGCATGGTGGTTCTCAAGAAGCAGACTCATCGAGGGCCTGTACATGGCACCGAGCAACCCCGGAACATCCGGGTTTGCAGTGAATCTTCCGGATGTCAATCCCTCCGACAAGGACCAGGTACTGGCAGCCTGCAAGGCAAACGGAATAGATTTCGTTTTCATCGGAACCGAGGCACCGCTCCAGACAGGTGTGATCGACCATCTCAACAAGAACGGAATCGAGACCTTCGGTGCTCCGAGCTATGCCCTCAAGCTGGAAGGCGACAGGCGTTTTTCAAGGGAATTCGCAAAGAAGTACAACATTCCCGTTCCCAACTACCACATCTTCACGACCGAGAAAGAGCTGGATTCGTTTCTGAAGGAAAACAGCGGAAAGACCTTCATCATCAAGCCCAACGATCTCTCTCCCTCCAGAGTCATGATCAATTCGGCAGACTACAAGAGCCTCCTTTCCTACGGTACCGAGCTTCTCAAGAAGGGTTCCGTGGTTGTCGAGGATCATATCGAAGGCCGTCAGGCAACGATTTCCATTCTGATGGACAATGCAGGCTACTTCAGCCTCCCGATTTCCTATGAGTACACCAAGCGCGAGCACACGGATGTGGGAAACGGCGTGGCTACAGGCGGTATGGGTGCAATCTGTCCCCTGCCTCTGGACAAGCAGACCATGGACCGGATTTCCAAGGTCATAGTCCATCCCACGTTCAAGGCACTGAAAGCCGAGAATCTCTACTACAAGGGGATCCTCACGTTCTCACTCCTGCTTTCGGACGACGGTCCTGTTCTGGTTGATTACCATGTCAGGCTCAACGACCCCGCAACGCAGGCCATGGTAGCCATCATCCGCAACGACCTCTGCGATCTCATGCAGGCAATGCGCAACAACACCCTCAGTCAGGTGAAGCTCGAAACAACGGGCAAGAGCGCAGTAGCTGTCGTCATCGCCTCCGAAGGCTATCCTCTGGATACCAAGGTAGGGCAGGTCCTTTCACCGATCCCCCCGCAGTACATGAGCAATGCCATAGACACCGGCACATACCTTTTCTTCGGTGCGGTGGAATCAAAGGGCAAGGCCATCTATACCAACGGCGGAAGAGCTGCCACCATCGTGGGCGTCGACGACAACATCATGCTGGCCAACTCGAGGGCTTACAGGTCAATCGATCTGGTGAGTTTCGACGGCTCCTGGTACAGAAGCGACATCGGACTGAAGTTCTTCATCAACGCCACCGACGAGTGACGTGCCTTGCACTTGACGGCTCCTGAAAGCCATGTTACTTTAGGGTTGTGGCAGCCGCCACGTGTAAAAAAAGAAAAATAAAGGACATAAGGAAGGCTCCTCTATGCGTTATTTCGATACACATTGTCATTTGGGACTCATTCACGACGATCAGCTTGAGCAGCTTCTCGCTGTCCAGTATGCAAAGAGGGTCGGCGTTGCCCACATCGTTTCAATCTGCAACAGCCTGATTGATTTCGAGCAGATCTACAACAATCTCAAGAGTGCAAGGAATGTCTATCATGCAGTGGGCGTCTCTCCGACCGAGAGCGGCAACTACATCCAGGGATGGGAGACCAAGCTCCAGCAGTTCCTGAAGCTCGACCGCATCGTTGCCGTCGGTGAGACCGGTCTGGATTACGGAAAGTACCGCCAGTACAAGGACACCCAGGTTGAGCTTTTCCTCAAGCATCTGGAGATTGCCAGACGCAACCATCTGCCCGTGATCATCCACAACCGCGAAGCCGGTGATGATATCCTGGACATTCTCAGACACAACATTCCCGAAGAGGGTGCCATCTTCCACTGCTATTCGGAAGACTGGCTCTTTGCCCTCAAGGCCATGGAGCTTCCCGTGTACTTCTCATTTGCAGGCAACGTGACCTACAAGAACGTCAGGAATCTCTATGAGACGGTGAAGAACCTGCCGGCTGACAGGATCCTCGTCGAGAGCGAGGCCCCCTTCATGACCCCCGCAAAGTTCTCGAAGCGCCGCAACAAGCCCGAGTACCTGCCTGAGACTGCAATGGCCATCGCCAACATGAGAGGCGTCTCGATAGAGGAGATGTCCGAAATCCTCTACCAGAACAGCCTGAGGGCCTTCCACATAGAAGAAGCCTGATGAGTTCTCTCCTGCACGGCATAGCCATAGGAAACGTACGGCTGCCGTCCAATCTCTTTCTTGCTCCTCTTGCTGGCTACACCGACAAGGTCTACCGGTCCATCTGTCTGAAACGCGGAGCGGCTCTTGCCTATACCGAGATGGTATCGAGCGAAGGGGTCGCCCGCGGAAACGACAAGACCGTCATGCTCATGGAACGGGGTGAGGGCGAGAAGAACCTTGCGATCCAGCTTTTTGCTCCCGATGCCGATACCATAAAACGATCCCTCGAAGGAACGATGGCCTATGATCCGGCTATCATCGACATAAACTGCGGGTGCCCTGTTCCCAAGGTTATCAAAACCGGTGCAGGAAGTGCTCTGCTGAAGAAGCCCGAGGTCATTGCGGAAATAGTGAGAACCATCGTGGAGAACACATCCGTCCCCGTGACGGTGAAGATCCGAACCGGATGGGACTGTGACAGCCTCAATTACCTGAAAGTCGCAGACCTTGTGTTCGGTGCCGGTGCAAGCGCGCTCTGCATGCATGCCCGCACCCGCAGCCAGCTCTACATGCCTACGGCTCACTGGGAACTTCTGAAGGATCTCAAGAGCCATTTCCCCGAGAAGGTCATCATCGGTTCCGGAGACCTTTTCACCGCCGAGGACGGGGTGAGGATGCTGGGCGAGACCGGGGTGGATGCCATCTCCTATGCCCGTGGCGCAATAGGGAACCCGTTCGTCTTCGAGCAGACGGAGGCATTGCTTTCAGGCAAGGAGCCCCGAAGTGTTCCCACATCGGAGAAAGCAAGTGCCAT
>JAGCUM010000159.1 GCA_017962865.1 Spirochaetales bacterium | reverse complement strand
GTAACGATACCTACGGACACCTTTTCGGCGATGAAGTGCTGCGATTTACCGGCGATGTCATCAGAACTACGTTACCGAAGCGGAGTCTATGCTACAGGACCGGCGGAGACGAGTTCTGCGTTGTGATTGAGGATCCTTCGGTTAATTCCGATTTGTATCTCGAGCATTTGCATGAGAGCATGCTGGCAAAACGTGCAATCATGCCCAACCTTCCGTTCATATCAACCGGATATGCCGTCTTCGACCCGACAAAGGAGAGTATCTTCGATGCCATCGAGAGGGCGGACACCATGATGTACAAGTTCAAGGGCCTCCGTAAGAAACTGCTAGCAGAAGGCTGGGAACCCACATACCCGGAGCTTATGGATATTCTCAGAAAAACCCCTTTGGCAAATGCTGATAATTGAAGTCTGAGTGTCTGAAGGAGACGGGAAGGCTTCAGGTAAAAGGATATAATGATGAAGAACAGAAAAACGGTCATTCTGGTTGTCGTTGCAGTGGTCCTTCTGGCTGCAGCTACCTGTGTATTGCTGTGGGTGAAGAACAATACGGCAGACATGACTTATGAGAAATTCAAGTCGCTGACTGCGGAGAAGCAGATTGAAGCGTTTCATAAAATGTCAGGAGCCCAGATCTACCGGCTGGTGGAAAGCAGTGATGAAAACTGGCCTGTAACATCATACGACCTTATTTCACCTGAAAATGCAAAAGAGACGATTGTGCTCTTCAACAACAACGGGGATCTCCATTTCAATCTGGCCTGGCCGCATTACGGAGGCTTTGTTCCGGACAGCATTGCATCGATGGCAGAACTGTCCGGAAAGTAGGATGTCAGTAGGGATGGAGGTGATGGGGGCTATTCCATGTCACTCGGGAAAAAAGAAGATGGCAGCTATCCAGATGACTCCCAGCGCAGCGTTCCGAAGTCTTCCGCTACCGTCCGCACGGGAATCCTGGATGCGGACAGATACATTCAGGTGGCTCGGATAGTTACAAACGGAATGAGCGAAGAAAAGCGGGTGGCTGAACTTGAAAGCATCGGTTTTGACTCTGAGATTGCAAAACGTTTCATTTCGGATCAGGCTGCATGGCTGAAACGTGATGAAGTATCAGGACCTGACAATATCGATGACGGTGCCAGGGTTGCAGGACATTTTGTTGACAGCAGGTATGGATATTACGGCATCACATCACCCTGGGTTGCGGGGAATCTGAAGCTAAAAGGCGGGAGCGGACAGCTTGAAACGATATTCAGCTGGGGAACGCTGTGCGCATCCGGACTGATATACGATACCGGAACAGCAGCAATTCAATAAGCATGGGTAGCAACATGACAAGAATTCTTTTCGTCTGCCACGGCAACATCTGCAGAAGTCCGATGGCGCAGTATATATTCATGAAGCTGGCACAGGAGGCCGGGGTGGGGCATCTGCTCGAGGTGGACAGTGCCGCAACAAGCCGAGAGGAGATAGGCAATCCGGTTTATCCGCCTGCCAGAAGAATCCTTGCAGCCCATGGGATTACCCGGATTGACCACCGTGCAAGGCAGATGACGATGGATGACTACAGGTACTATGACCGCATCATCGTCATGGATGGCGAGAACCTCTGGAATGCCAGGCGCATGACCGGTGGGGATCCGGACGGAAAGATCGAGATGCTGTTGGACCGCCAGGTGGCAGATCCATGGTATACCGATGACTTTCAGTCCGCCTACGATGATATCCTGGAAGGCTGTACCGACCTGCTTGAAGACCTGGTCTGAGGCAGGACTATCGTTCCTGAAGCAGGTAATCTTTCAGGTACGGCACTGCAAATTCTACGAATCCGCGTCTGCTCTGACTGATTATTCCCGCCTGAAGGAGTCTTGTCCTGTATCTGTTAGCATAAGCGGAATCGACCTTGAGTCTCTGGCAGATATTCTGCATCGAGCTTTCCTTCTCATCCTCTGTCATTGCGTTGAGGAAGGCGATGTCCTTCGCTGATAACTGGGACAGAGTGGTTCCGCAGATGTCTTCTATGAATTCTTCCCGGGCAACCACAAGTGCCTGACTGAAGGCTTTCTCTGTGATTGTTCCGTGTTCTGAGGCAGAAACAGCGATGTAATGGCCGATGAGCTGCATCATGTACGGAGAACCTTCCGTAAGCTTTGCAGCCTGTTTAATCTGATCATCCATAAGAACTATGCCAATCTGTTCGAAACTGTTTCTGTAGTAGAGCTCGATTTCCCTGATGGAAATCGGCTCAAGATGAAGCTTGGAGGCTCTGTTCAGGAAAGTCAGGACATGCTGGTTGAGGGTTTGGGAAATTGCAGAGGGGAGGCCTGCCAGGACTATGGCGATGTTGTGACCTTCACCGACCATCTCCTGATAGGCGATGATTAGTTTTTTGAGTTCTTCGCTGCCGGATTGGACTTCATCGACCAGAATCAGGATGCCCTTGCCTGATTTCCCGGCTTGTTCGCAAATAGTCTGAAGCTGATATGCAAAGCTCTTCTCCGGCTGTTCACCGACGTCGGTCTGGATTCCTACGCTGACTCCGAACAGTCCGAAGGAACCGCCTGCGACTTTGGCCTTCCCGGGCGAAAGATACTTCTCTCCGGATCGATACAGCTTTTCCAGAATCCGCACGAGCATGTCATTGGATACCACCGTGGGAGAAGCGACAATAAAGCCCTGCTGTCTTGCTACCTCAACCAGTTCGAGCAGCAGGACGGTTTTTCCTAGGCCTCTCTGACCTATGATGAGTCTTGCGCGTTCCTTGCTGCCCGGGTAAGAGGAGAGGCCTTCGACAAGAGTCTGCATCACCAGATCCCTGCCTACCAGAACTCTTGGTTTGTTTCCGAATGATGGGGAGAAGATGCTGTCTGTCATGTCCGTCCTACTGTTCTGTTTTTGTTTATTTTTTCTATTCTTTTCTATTTTTGTTTTTCTTTTCTAATTTTTTCTATTTTGTTCAATTCGATGGTAAGACAACTTACGCGCCCAGTCAATACCTGAGGCAACGGATTGTTTGACAAGGACGGGGTTTAGGCATAGTTTCATTTATATGAAGAAAGAGTTCCTTGTTGATGGTGTCAGATGCGTCTGCTATGGAAGCAGCGAGCCCTCGTGTGTGCTGATACAGGGGGAGGATACTTCCAGACTGGGTGAGCTGGACTCAGAGGTCAGGATTCTGGAGAAGCTGACCGACAGGCCGTT
>JAGCUM010000158.1 GCA_017962865.1 Spirochaetales bacterium | reverse complement strand
AGGGTGCGTTCGCCGCTCTGCAGTGCCTTGGGGTCGGGTTTGGTGATGTAGGGGAAGGTCTCGAAATCGTAAATTCCGAGGTCCACCATGCGCAGTACTACCTCGGAGAGGTCGGTTCGCAGTATTTCCTCGGTTGTCCAAAGCGGACGAGAATCAAAGTCTTCCCTGGAGAACAGTCTGTAGCAGACTCCCGGTGCAGTTCGGCCTGCACGGCCCTTTCTCTGCTCGGCAGAGGAGCGGCTTACGGGTCTCATTATCAGCGATGATGTGAAATCAGTTTGGTTGTAGTAGTTGATCTTGGCAAGGCCGCTGTCGATGACCACTTTGATTCCGTCTATGGTAAGGCTGGTTTCGGCTATGTTGGTGGCAAGAACCACCTTCATCTTCTGAGGCTGGGTTTCTTCGAAGACGAGCTCCTGCTCCTCCTTGTTGAGCCTTCCGTAGAGCGGATAGATCTGAAGGTGGTCGTGGTCGCATTCGTAGTAGATCTGCTGGAGGCAGGTCTTGATTTCGAACTCGCCCGGAAGGAATACCAGTGTGTCTTCGTTGTCCTTGTATCCGCTTGCTTTGAAACGTTTTAGAATCTGGTTCAGCACTACGCAGATGCTGTGGCTGAGCTCAGCGGTATCGGCCTGATTCCTGAGCGGGAAGTATTTGACCGCAACCTCGTAGACCCGTGCGTTGATGGAGATGATGGGGGCTCCGTTGAAGAAGCGGGAGAAGACCTTCGTGTTGAGCGTTGCCGAGGAGATGAAGATCTTGAGTTCGGGGCGGCGGGAGGCTATCTGCTTCAGAAGTCCCAGTATGAAGTCGATGTTGAGGCTGCGTTCGTGGGCCTCGTCGACCATGATAACGCTGTAGCGGCTGAGGTTTCCGTCGGCCTTGAGCTCCTGGAGCAGCATGCCGTCGGTGAGGATCTTGATGCGCGTGTTGATGTCAGTTGTGTCGTAGAATCGCATCTTGTAGGCGCAGAAGTTCTCCGCAAGTCCTTCGCCGGCTATCTGGCTCTTGATGTAGGAGCAGACTCCCAGGGTGGCTATGCGCCTCGGCTGGGTGATACCGATGATGCCGCGCTGTGCATAGCCCGCTTCCTTGAGGATGATGGGAATCTGTGTGGTCTTGCCGCTGCCCGTGGGGCTTTCGACTATGATGACCTGGTTCTGCTCGAGGGCATCGAGAATCTGCTGCCTGTGCTGATAGACGGGAAGGGACTTGAAGTCTGTCATCTACCTTATGTCAGCCTCTGACAAGGTCTGCAATCTGCTGCAGAGTGAGGTTCTCGAGCATCTTCCTTGTAGCTATCTCCTTGACGGAGAAGAGGTTGGCATCCTCAGGACTCTGTGCTGTGATTACGTAGGGGATACCGTTCTTCTCTGCGTAGGCGAACTGCTGGCCCATGCCTTTCTCGCCCACATAGGAATCGGTTCTGACGCCCAGAGCCCTGAGCTTCATGGCGATGCTTTCGGACCAGGTGGGCTCTTCCTTCTTGCCTACGACCATCACATCGGCGTAGCTTGCGTCGGTGACGATGGGGCTCTTGAGCTCCTCGAGGGCTGCAATCAAGCGGTCAAGGCCGATGCAGGAACCTACGCCGGGAAGGTTCTCCTTGGTGTAGAGGCCCGCAAGGTTGTTGTATCTTCCGCCGGAGCAGATGGAGCCGATTGAGGGCATATCCAGAAGCAGGGTCTCGTAGACAATGCCCGTGTAGTAATCCAGACCTCTGGTGATGGAGGTGTCGAGGATGAAGTCGTCCTGGATTCCGCAGGCCTTCATCATCTCAAGGATGGAGGTAAGGCGTACGATCTCGTCGCACTGACCGAACATCTCGGTGAGCTTTGCAAGGGTGCTCTCGAAGCTGTTCTTCTCGATTGAGATGAAGGCTATGACGTTGTCCGTCTGCTCCTGTGTAAGTCCATCCTCAATAAGGATTTCCTTGACGGCATCCGAGCCGATCTTACCCAGCTTGTCGATGGCCCTGAGCACATCGGCACTCTTTTCGGAGATGCCCATCGAACCGAGGAAGCGGTTGAGAAGTCCCCTGTGTGAGACCGATACCTTGAAGGGTCCGACCTGCATCTTGGTCAGGCAGGTGTGGATCAGAAGAAGGATCTCGAAGTCGCTCTGTGCATTGTCAACTCCGACCATGTCGAAGTCACACTGCAAAAACTCGCGGAAGCGGCCCTTCTGGGGTTTCTCGCCGCGCCAGACCTTGGCCATGTGATAGCGCTTGAAAGGGAAGGAGAGCTGGCTGTAGTTTGCAGCGACATAGCGGGCAAGCGGTACTGTCAGATCGAATCTGAGAGCGACGTCGCGGCCTCCGTTGTCCTGGAAGCGGAACATCTGCTTGTCTGTCTCTCCGCCGCCCTTGCCCAAAAGGACCTCGGTGTATTCGAGGGCAGGCGTATCGATGGGAACGAATCCGAATGAGCGCAGAATCTCCTGAATCTTTGCCATCAGGGTCTGTCTGACGATTTCCTGCTGCGGGAGGCTGTCCCTGAATCCTTTCAAAACCTTGGGTTCTATCATATTCACCTCATCCAAAGCGGCACTATGGGGCCGGTTGTGTTGTCTTTTTCATGGAAATTTGTTGTAATACATTCTATACAAATAAGAGATTTGTTCAACGGTAACAGACATGTTGGTTAGATATAAAAACGGGAAAGACGGGCTTGATGCAGTTGCACGCGTCTATTCCAGAGCAGAAAACAATATAGACAGCACCCTTGTGGACCGCAACGCCATAACCGTAATCAGGCGTCTTACTGATGCAGGTTACGAAAGCTACCTCGTAGGCGGAGCCGTAAGGGACATGCTTCTTGGCAGGCTTCCCAAGGATTTCGACATTGCAACCGCCGCATCTCCCAGGCAGGTGCACAAGCTTTTCTACAATTCCAGGATCATCGGAAGACGATTCCGCATCGTCCACATCACATTCGGCAAGCAGATAATCGAGGTCTCCACCTTCAGGAGCAACAAGGAGCACGAAGGTCCCACGGACAACGAGTTCGGCACGATAGAGGAGGATTCCTCCCGCCGCGACTTTACCATCAACAGCCTCTATTACGATCCCATCAAGGGAAACCTGATAGATTTCAACAATGCCCTGAAGGACTTCAGCGACCGCAAAATCGTGTCACTGATCCCGCTCAACAGGACATTCGTGGAAGACCCGGTGAGAATGGTGAGGGCGGTCAAATACTCGGTGACGACGGGCTTTAAGATCCCGTTCCAGCTTTCGATGGCCATCCGCCACTACGCGCCTCTGATTGCAGAGGTCAGCACATCGAGAATGACCGAGGAGGTCAACAAGATCCTTGCCTGCGGTTGCAGCGCCCGGATATTCGAAAGGCTCAACCACTACAAGCTTCTGGTCTATATGCTTCCGGCAATATCCGTCTACGCCTCATTCCCGCAGATGTTCGAGTCCCTCAAGACTCTGGACAAGCAGATCCAGGAATCCCGTCAGAACGGTGCCAAGCCGGTCGAGAAGGCCCGCATGTACCTGGCACTGGTCCAGTGTTTCATCACCCGCAATGCCGATTTGGTCAACGGAATGGAAATCTTCAACGATATCCTGAGGCAGATCAAGGTCCTCTTGAGCCCCATCACGCCTCCGAACTATGAGCTCGAGTCCGCAGCCGCACTCTACATGAGCGCAGAGGGCCTCAAGGTCCCCAAAGGCGCCATCAGACACAGGAATCCTGACGCCCCGCAGCCTCCCAGAAAGCGCCCCGGCACCAAAACCAAGGCCGATACCTCCGAGAATGCGCCCAAGAAGCGCAGAAGAACAAGAAAAAAGCCTGCCGCTGCAGCCTCAAGCCAAAGCACTGATCAGGAAAGTTAGTACAGAAGACAAGTCGGATGCAATCTGTACTAAGAAGTTAGTATAAATGAGACCTTAGTTGCTTTCTGTACTAACTTAGGACCAAGCCTGAACAATCAGTCTGACTTTGTGGATCAATATTCCGCCGTATTTCTCAAGCGAATCAGCAATATACTCCTCGAATTCAGCAACCATGTGGCCTGAAATGGACTCGGGAGATCTGACGGTGATTTCAAGGTCGTAGCCCTCGTTACCGTAGCTGTAGGTGACCTTGCTGACCTTCATGGTATCCTCATACTCGTTGAGGCATCCGCGGACCATCTGGGTGATGGCGGCTTCGCTGATGGCCGACTGTTCCTGCTTGCTGAATTCGGGGCAGACCAGAGTTTTCTCAACTGTCTGCGTATTGCGGAAGAAGGGCAGGAATGCAAGGCGCTTACGAAGGCCTACACGGATTGAATCGTAGACGATCGAAGGGTAGTTGCGGGTTATCTGAAGTGGCGGGACCGGGATGACATGCTTGCCTTCGGAGTAGCGGATGCGCATGGCGGTATCGATCTCATCCTTGGTGGCTATGTCCTCGATGTGAATGATCTGGCTGGGTTCGGGGAGGTTGAGGCGCAGTGCGATCTTGGTGGCCATCTTCTCGGAAGTGCCCAGGATGAGGATCTTGCGGAAGCGCTCGTTCTTGAGTGCGTTCAACACCTCCTCGTGGTGGGAAATCTCCTGGAAGAGGGCTCTCTTGACTGCCGTGAGGAAGTTGGTTTCCTGTTTTGCGCTCTTGCCGGCCAGGATCTTGTCGTCCTTGATAAGCAGGCCGTCGTCCACGATGAGGGGGATGTGGTACTTGTCGGCGACAAGCTGCGCCCTGAAGCTCTTGCCCGTGCCGCTTCGGCCCACGAGGGCATAGACTTTTACGGGAGGATGCTTCAAATTGGCGAGAAACAGTGAAAGTTTCATATTCTAATAATATGATAATTGGTATAAAATGCAAAGACGCTAAGCATAGCCGAGGGAAAAATGCAGTACATTCTTGGTGCGTACAGCCAGTTGCCTTTCGGTTCCCCGAAGGAGGAATTCGAAGCTCTGGTTGCCGGACAGCTGAAGCCTCTGTTGACAATGGTCTATCGGAACAGCGAGCTCAAGCTCCTGTTCAGGCTCAGCATAACCGAGTTCGATTACCTGGAAATGTACCATCCCGAGCTCAACATGCTTATAAACGACCTCTGCCGCAAGGGGCAGCTGGAGATCCTGACTTCTAGCTATTACGATGTGGTTCTCTCCCTGATTCCCACGCATGAGAGGTCGTCTCAGATAGAGAAGGCCACCACCTATATCCGAAAGCACTTCACCAAGAAGCCAAAGGGGCTGTGGTTCTACAATCAGGTTTTCAATCCTGCAACGGTTCCTCTGATTTCGCTCTCATCGCTGGATTATATGGTCATCTCGACCTACAACCAGGTCAACGGGATAGAGGAGTCGACCAAGCCCTTCTATACCGAGGAGATGGGCAAGGCAGCCCTCGTGTTTCCGACCGATGACCGCTTCAGCCGTCTGACCCAGGACCTCTACAGGGGAAATCTGACCTTGGACAAGTATCTCAACGAGAGCAGGGAAGCTGCAAAAGACACTTCCGGTGCCCTCTGTACGATAATGCTCAACATGGACCAGTTGATGGCTACAGAAGGTTCGGTACAGGTTTTCGATATCCTGTACAAAAGTTTGGGAAACAACTGCACGCTTCCTAGCATTTTCCTGCAGGACAATGAGATATCGCGCACCCACTATCTGCCTAACGGCAATTACGGACGCGATTTCTCCATCGGAAAGGCCACTTCGATCAATCAGCTCATCTACGATAATCCGATGCTTTCCAGAAACTACGGACTGGTGAATCTGCTTCGTGAAGTGCTGAGGGACAACAAGAAGCTCATCGAGGACAGAAAGAACCTGGATAACCTCCTGATGAAGGCAAGTTCATCCTCCCTGTATTTCCCCAACGAATGCGGCAGCCCCTCCATCAGGCGCAGTATCAACCGTTTTGCCTGTGAGATCGAGGGAATCCTTGCCAAGATGGACTCCAATCCGATTCCGGAGGAGACTGACCTGGATTTCGACAGGAAAGAGGAGTATCCGATCATCGGAAGGTCCAACATCGCTTATCTGAACAGGCGTGGGGCAGTGCTCAGCAGGTTCGTCATGTCCCAGGATTCCTATGATCTTGCCTTCCACAGCGGCGAAGGATTGTTCTGCGATTCATTCATCAATGAAAGGGGCAAGGAGACGAAGCTTTCTGAGAAGACCTATGAGGTAACTCCGCTGGAGAAGAAGCGTTCGGATTTCTTCGCAACCATCCCGCTTACGCTGGGCAAGGTCCAGATAAACCTGAACAAGCGTTTCAAGTTCCGTCAGAACACGGTCATAGTCGAGATAGAGATCGAGAATCTCTCATCCGAGAGACTTACCAACTTTACATACGTCAATACCATCAACCTGGCTCTTCCCAAGAGCTTCAGCGTCACCTGCCCGGAGGGTGAGATTGCAGATGAGCAGAGTGCGTTCACCCAGAGCGTGATGGTAGCCGACAAGGCCTTTCCCAACAGCATATCGATAGTGCTCGGAGAAGAGGCTACTGTCCAAAGGACAGATTTCAGCCAAAAAGCCCGTACTTGGCTTGGAGACAAGACTTTTTATGAGTATACTCAATTGAAAATTCAGAAAAAGCTCTCACTGGAGCCCTTCGAGGACACCCGTCTTACAATAGGTTTCAGAACGGAGAAGCGTAAGGAGAAACACAATGACACTACAGAACAGAGCACTTCTTGAGCAGCTTAGAACCGAATCTCAGGCAATCTGGAGGGGACTTTGACCCGGAAGGGCAGAGAACTAGATTATCAGAACTTGAAAAACAGACAATGGAGCCTGATTTCTGGGGCGACAAGCAGAAGTCAGACGCAGTATTTGCTCAGATAAACGCAATCAAAGACACTCTTCTTCCGTTCGAGAAGCTGCTGAAGGACATAGACGAGACCTATGACCTCATCGAGCTGTATGAGGAAGAGGACGATTCCAACGAGGAATATGCCAGGGAAGTCGATGAGAAGATCCTTCAGCTGGAGGCCGAGTACAAGCCCCTGAAGCTCAAGACCCTTCTCAACGGAAAGTACGACAAGGGCGATGTGTTCCTTACCATCCATGCAGGTGCCGGCGGAACCGAAGCCTGCGACTGGACCAGCATGCTCATGCGAATGTACCTCAGATGGTGCGAGCGCCACAACTTCAAGACGGAGATCCTCGATACCCTCGAGGACGAAGGCGGCTACAAGAGCGTGACCATCCAGGTCACAGGGCCGTACGCATTCGGATATCTCAAGGGCGAGGCCGGAGTACACCGCCTGGTCAGAATCTCTCCGTTCGATTCCAATGCAAGACGCCATACATCGTTCTCATCGGTCTATACCTCACCGGTCGTCGATGACAACATCGACATCGAGATCAAGCCCGAGGATATCAGAATCGATACCTACCGCGCAGGCGGAGCAGGCGGACAGCACGTCAACAAGACCGATTCGGCCGTGCGTATCACTCACTATCCGACCGGAATAGTCGTCCAGTGCCAGAACGAGAGATCCCAGATCATGAACAAGGACAAGGCCTTCAAGATGCTCAGAAGCCGCCTGTACGAGTACTACAGCGCCAAGCTCGAGGAAGAGCATGCTGCAGAGGCCATCGAGAAGAAGGACATAGCCTGGGGTTCCCAGATCAGAAGCTATGTCTTCCAGCCCTATACCATGGTCAAGGATGCCAGAACAGGCGAGCAGACCGGAAACATCCAGGCAGTCATGGACGGAGACATCGATAACTTCATCGAGTCCTTCCTCCGCTGGAGTCAGGAGGCCTGATTGAAGACAAGATGCGTCATTCTCATGATGACCATCCTCCTTGCATTCGGATTCTCTGTATTTGCAGAGAGTCTGAATGTGCTTGTCTATCCGCAGAATGCGGAGATAGAGAGCTATCTTGCTGCGTTTTTGCCTAAGGTAGCCGCTGATTCCGCTAAGCTGGAGATAATTCACGGTCGTCTGCAGGCTGAAACAGACCGCCGGCTCGGCGAAGAGCTTGCCGCAGCCTATCAGACTGAAAACGAAGAGAAAATAGCCTATGCAGTTGATGCATTCGAGAACCGTGCACTTCAATTCGAAGATGTAATCGACCTGGAGATAGCGCTTCAGCACACCGAGACGGACTTCGAGCTCGACCCCATGATCAAAGGCGACAGGGTTTTTCTGGATATGGTCTGCCGCAAGACTCAGAGCGATGTGATAGTCATGCCGGTTATCTCCGAGATCCAGAGCTTCAAGCATCTTGCCGTCTATGTGTATTTCCATGGTTCCGATTCCGTGCAGTTGGTCTTCGAGGAGGTTTCGAGGGATTCCCGGAGCTATCCTCCCAGAAGCATCATTGCTTTGGCCCAGACCATCGGCGGACAGCCTATGTCCCTGCTGTATCTGGACGGTATGGTGGACGGTGCGGATGTGGTTGTGGACGGCAAGCCGTACAACATTCTGGACTATTATGTGCTGGTACCCGAAGGCGAGCATCTGATTTCGCTCAGTGCCACCGGGTATATCACAAGAAACATCAAGCTGGACCTTGCAGGCGGTGTCGTTTCCAGCATTGCCTCGAAGCTTTCCCCGATTCTGCTTTCCGATCTGAAGATTACGTCGGACCCGGAAGCCGAAGTCTTCATCGGGGGAGTGAGCATGGGAAGAACGCCTCTGACGGTGGAAAGCTACTCGCTTCCTGCTTCGGTAAGGCTTACAAGCGAAGGCTACAGCGACAGCGTCATCGGCCTGACGACCCAGGTGCCGGGCATTTCGGTATCGCTCAAGCCCAAGTGGATGGCTGACGAGGCCATTCTCAAGGAGAACAAGGACGGCTTCTATGCTGCTTTTGCAAGAAGCCTACTGATATTCGGGGCCAAGATTGTCTCACGGACACTGAACAATGGGGACAACAGGTTCCTCTCCGCTCTGGACATCGCGGCCAGCGGAGCTCTCACGGTATCCATCGTGGATATGGTGGGATGTCTGATTGATTATTACAGGCAGACTGAATACATAGCGCCATAGGGGATAATATGCTTTTCAAGTTCGGTATCGGAGCCAAGCTCAAGGCTCTTTTCAGCGGTTTCAAGAAGACTCTGGATCAGAGTTTCTTCGATAATCTCGAGGATCTTCTGATAGAGGGTGATTTCGGTGCGAAGAACGCCATGCTCATCAGCGATGAAGTCAATGCCAGAAAGCCCAAGACGGAGGAGGAGTTCATGGCCATCGTCCGTGAGCTTCTGGAGGACAAGATCAGCTGCATAGAGCTCGAGCCTCCCAAGGACGAGCTTACCGTCTATCTGGTACTTGGTGTAAACGGAGTAGGAAAGACTACATCGATTGCCAAGATGGCAACTTATTACAAAAACGAGGGTTACAAGGTCGTTATGGCCGCTGCCGACACCTTCCGTGCAGCTGCAATCGACCAGCTTGAGCTTCATTCCCAGCGCACCGGAGTAAGGATAGTGCGTCAGGAGAACGGAAGCGATCCCGGAGCCGTCATCTACGATGCCATTTCCAGTGCACAGGCTCGCGGAGACAACCTTATTCTCTGCGATACTGCAGGAAGAATGCACAACAAGGAGAACCTTGTCCGTGAGCTCCAGAAGATCGACAAGGTCATCCGCAACAGGATACGCCCGGAGAACTACAAGAAGATCCTGGTAATTGATGCAACCACCGGACAGAACTCCATCAGCCAGGCACAGATCTTCCATGAGGCCGTAGGCATCGATGCTCTGATTCTTCCGAAGTATGATTCTGCTGCAAAGGCAGGGGCCCTTGTGCAGATAGGTCTTCCCGTT
>JAGCUM010000157.1 GCA_017962865.1 Spirochaetales bacterium | reverse complement strand
ACTTCCCTGCGTACCGGCTTGTAGGAGAAGTTGATGCACTTGTTGTCACGCATGGCGTTGAGGATTGCAACGATGGCCTATTGCGTTTGTTTCGTTGAAATTTTACGCGCACTTGAAAGATTCAGGACCTCATATTCCTTGAAATTGCGGAACATGTTCAGCTTCTTGCGCAGATTGAGTGCAGAATCCTGAAGGTCCGGGCTGGCCAGGCTCTGGTTGAACATCAGGGCCAACAGGAGAGCCTCGTCATCCGAGAGGTTCATGCCGGGCAGCGTCAGCGTCCACAGATGGTCCTTGGGAACCTTGTAGCGTGTGGCACGCTTATCCTTTTCGTCCTCGAACTCCTCTATGTAGAGGCCCTTGCCGTCGGGATTGAAGTTCTCCATGCGGTCGATCATGTCGCGCACCGTCCAACGGTCTATCCCCGTCTCCTTGGAAATCTCGGTGACGGTTGCGCCCTCTTCGCGGGCCATGAGTCTGATTATCTGAAGTGTTCTTGAAAGAATGTCTATCTGACTTATCTGTGCCATGAGAGAATCGTAGCACAGCCTCGGGCAAAACACAAATGCGTTGTTACATAACCACGCATCCGGTTCTGCCCGACGGATGATTCAGATCAGTTGTACTTGTAGAAGCCCTCTCCGGATGCCTTTCCGAGCTTGCCTTCGTCTATCATCTTCTTGAGGCAGGCTTCCTGAGCCTTGAAGTTGTAAGGCATCATCATCTTCTTGAGCAGCGGTCCGAACAGGCCGGGAACCTTCTGGTACTGGAGGACGATGTGATAGGCGGTCTTCATTCCGACGACATCGAAGATCTGGAACGGTCCTCTGGGGGCACCGGTTCCGAGTGTCCATGCCTTGTCGATGCTCTGCGGATCGGAAACGCCGTTGACATAGAGATCGAGGCCGCTCAGGAGGAACGGAACGAGCAGTGAATTCAGAAGGTATCCGTTCTTTTCCTTGTTGACCGGAAGAGCAACCATCCTGATTTCGTTGGCAAACTCAATCAGTTCATCGAAGTACTTCCTGTCGGTCAGAGGCTGGGCCATGACCTCGGCCGTATTGTTGGTCCAGATGTGGTTTGCAAAATGCAGGGACAGATACTTCTCGGGTCTGCCGGTGTACTTTGCGAAGGTAGACGGAAGCAGTGTGGATGAGTTCGTGGCAATCACGGTCTTCTCCGAAAGAAGCGGTGCCATCTTCTGGTAGAAGGCGATCTTCTCCTTGGTATCCTCTGCCATGGACTCGATGATCAGATCGGCATTCTCCACGGCCTTGGCCATGTCGAGCTCAAGCTTGAGGCCCTTGTAGGCCTTCTCTGCCTTGGCGAGGCATTCGGCCTTGTCGAAGGTATCGAGATCCGCTATTCCCCTTGCCCATACGGCAGGAGATTTGCCTTCCGGCGTATCCATGATTTCAATGATTTTCCTGTACTCTTCGTAGAGGTTATCAATCTTGGGCTGTGTCCTTCCGATCGAAGACTCGCTTCTGAGCCAGATTGTGACATCGAATCCGCAATAGGCAGCCTGATAGGCTATCTGACTTCCGAGAACTCCGCCGCCGGCGACAACTACTTTTCTATATCCCATATTCTCCCTCCTCTGCAATTAATCCTGCAGTCGTGTTTCTGTGTAAGAGTACACTATAGGAAAAGTGATGTTCAACAGTATTCACAATAAATATCAAGATTTATTGCATTTTTATTCAGTTTTCTGCTTCCTTGCCTGTCTCATCATGAACTTGCGGCCCACGGCTATGGCAATCTTGAACGGAAGGGGTCTGAGATCCCTGTCTGCTTCCATCAGTTTTTCCCTGATCGGAAGGCTCTGCGGGCAATGCTTCTCGCACTTTCCGCACTTTATGCACTGGCTTGCAAAGGACGGTTCCTTCGTGAGTGCCACCGTCTGGATGTACTGGCTGCGTCCGCCCATCTTCGATTCGGTATACATGGCATTCCAGCAGCGGAAGATTCCGGGGATGTCCACGCCCTTGGGGCATGGCATGCAATAGCGGCATCCGGTGCATCCGATCTTCTCCGAGGCCTTGATTTCGCGTTTGACAGCCTCTATCAGAGAGAAGTCCTCCTCCGTGAAATGGCCTGCTTCCGCTTCCGATGCGGTGATGACATTCTCCCTGACCATTTCCAGTGAGTTCATACCCGAGAGGACTACCGTGACCTCGCTCTGGTTGTACAGCCACCTCAGGCCCCACTGTGCGGCAGTCCATCCCCTTTCGTTGCTGATTATGGCCTGCTTTGCAGATTCGGGGAGCATGTTCACCAGTTTCCCGCCCCTCAGAGGCTCCATTATGATCACCGGTATTCCCTTCTCTGCCGCAGCCTTCAGCCCGATGACACCGGCCTGGGAATTATCGTCCAGATAGTTGTACTGGATCTGACAGAAGTCCCAGTCATAATCGTTGAGGATCTTCAGGAAATTGTCCGAATTTCCGTGATAGGAGAATCCGATGTTGCGTACCTCTCCGTTGGCCTTCTTTTCCTCTATCCACTGCAGGATTCCCACATCCTTCAGCCTCTCCCACTGAGCGATATCGGTCAGATGGTGCATCAGATAGAAATCGACATGGTCGGTTTTAAGCCTCGAAAGCTCCTCGTTGAAGTATCGGTCTATGGCCTTGCGGTTGGAAATCATGTACTGGGGAAGCTTGGTGGCTATGTACACGTTGTCCCTGATTCCGTTGCGGTGGAGGATTTCCCCGAGGGCAACCTCGCTTCCGGGATAGATGTAGGCGGTGTCGTAGTAGTTCACGCCGCCGTTGTAGGCCTCGAGGATCTCCTTCTCAGCCTTGTCGATGTCGATGGAGGTTCCGCTTTTGGTGAACCTCATGCAACCGTATCCCAATATCGAGAGTTTTTCTCCGTGTCTGCCTTCTCTGTACTGCATGGGATAATGATATGTCTTTTGGCTGAACACTGCCACCGGTAATTGTAACCGGTATCTTCCAAACTTCGGACAATGTCCTATAATACAGGTATGAACTTCAAACTT
>JAGCUM010000156.1 GCA_017962865.1 Spirochaetales bacterium | reverse complement strand
TCTCAAGCTCCTGCCATACGATGTAGCCGTTGGGAAGGAACATGGGAAGACCCTTTCCGACAAGGTCGTCGGTCATGAACAGGCTCATTTCCTTTCCGATCTTGCTGTGGTCGCGTGCCTTGGCTTCCTCGACTTCCGTCTCGTACTGCTCAAGCTCTGCCTGAGATGCGAAGGCGACTCCGTTGATGCGGGTGAGCATCGTGTTCTTGGAATCGTTCTTCCAGGATGCTCCGCCCTGTCCGGTAATCTTGAAGGCCTTGAGGGCGTTGGTGTATGTCACGTGGGGACCTGTACACATGTCGATGTAATCGCCCTGCTGGTAGAAGCTGATGATTGCATCTTCGGGGAGGTCTCCGATGTGCTCTTCCTTGTACTTTGCTCCGCGCTCGTGCATGAGCTTGACGGCCTCATCGCGGCTGAGGATGAACGGTCTGATGGGGAGGTGCTCCTTCGTGATCTTCTTCATCTCTGCTTCGATGGCCAGAAGATCCTCGTCAGTGAGCTTCTTGTCTCCGAGGTCCACGTCATAATAGAAGCCTCTCTCGGTGGCAGGGCCGTAGGCGAAGTCTGCCTGAGGATAGAGCCTCTGGATGGCCTGTGCCATCAGGTGTGCCGTCGAGTGTCTGAGAACGTGACTTGCCTCTTCTGCGGGGCACTCCGTTACTGTTCCGTCTTTGTAGATTATCTTCATGGATTGTCTCCGTAATAACAGTCTGGGGTCATTATATATGTATTACCGAAAAACGTTAAGTATATGTGATACGGCTCTCGATTGACTTTATCACCTGATAGGGAACATACTCTCTGCGGATGAAGGTCATAGAAAGAAACAAAGCTCTTCTCAAATCCGTTCTTCTCATTGCCGTACCGATCATGATCCAGAACGGGTTCACGAATTTCGTGAACCTTCTCGACAACATAATGGTCGGCCGCCTGGGAACCGAACCCATGAGCGGAGTTGCCATCGTCAACCAGCTCATCTTCGTTTTCGCCCTGTGCATATTCGGAGGCCTTTCGGGAGCCGGGATCTTCACCGCCCAATATTTCGGCAAGGACGATGCCGAGGGAATCCGCAACACTTTCCGTTTCAAGCTGATTCTGGGTGCCATCCTGACCACCGCCGCAATAACGGTATTCCTCGTTTTCGATGACCGGCTCATCGGATTCTTCCTCTCCGAGAGTGCCGACGGAGGAGATCTTGCTGCCACACTGGCCTATGCCAAGGATTACCTCCGCATCATGCTGATCGGACTTCCGGCCTTCGCCATGGTCCAGGCGTATGCAAGCACCTTGCGCGAGTGCGGTCAGACAGTCGTTCCAATGAAGGCAGGAGTGGCTGCCGTTCTCGTGAACCTGGTATTCAACTACCTGCTGATATACGGCAAACTCGGTTTCCCTGCCCTCGGGGTCAGGGGAGCAGCCATAGCGACTGTGATCTCAAGATATGTCGAAGCCTCGATAGTCATGATCTGGACCCACAGAAAACAGCATGTCATGCCGTTTGCAAAGACCCTGTACCGCACATTGAAGGTACCGAAAGCCCTTGTGGGAAAGATCATGAGCAAGGGCATGATACTGCTTGTAAACGAAGCCCTCTGGTCCTTGGGGATGACGCTTCTGACACAGTGCTATTCCACCCGAGGTCTCAGTGCCGTTGCAGGAGTCAATATCGCCAACACCCTGAACAACCTGTTCAAGGTCGTCTTCCTGGCTTTCGGCAACAGCGTTGGCATCATGGTAGGCAGACTTCTCGGTGCAGGCAAGCTTGAAGAAGCAAGGGAAACAGACAGGAAGATCATCATCTTCAGCGTATTCATCAGTTCTTTCATCGGGCTCCTGATGATGTCGGTATCCGGATTGTTCCCGCGCCTGTACAATACGACCGATGCAGCCAGAGCAATAGCCGCCAGCCTGCTTCTGGTTCAGGGAATCAGCATGCCCATAGAGGCCTTCAAGAATGCAACCTACTTCACGATCCGAAGCGGCGGAAGAACCTTCATCACATTCCTCTTCGACGGATTCTCGAACATAGCAGTCAATTACCCCATAGCCTTTATCCTCAGCAGATTCACATCCGCCAGCGTGCTGTGGATCTTCATCAGCGTGCAACTCGGCGGCCTTGTGAAATGCATCATAGGCTACATCCTCGTGAAGAAAGGCGTGTGGATAAGAAATATCGTTACGGAATAATCACTCCGGCAGATAGATGGTCTGCTTCGGCCCGGTGTCGTTCATCAGCGTCCTGGGGTCCCTGAACCTGAACAGCAGAACATAGGTCATGTAGAGGTCCCCTACGCAGCCTCCGAAATGGATCGAGAACAGGATTCCCGAAAACAGGAAGTAAAGCTTGTTCACACCATGGAGCCAGATCGTCAGGGGAATCAGAATCGCAGAGAACGTCAGAAACGGAGCAACAAGGGCAATCAGCGCCGTTTTCCTGGAAGTGTAGACATCAGGAACACCGCAGAAGGCAACCGTGAGGGTCAGACCGAACGTCAGCTTCTGGTGTGTAAGTGCCTTGTAGGCAATCCCGTGCACAAGCTCATGCAGCACCATATAGACGACAATGCTCAGAAGGAGCACGAGTTCCGCTATGATCATCCTGCCCCTTCCGGTCTCTTCGATCATTGCCCTCAGTCCGCCCACGTTCAGCAGGATGGGGACCATGGGGATGGCCATCAGGACAAAAGAGAACACGGTAAACAGTGTTGCGGTCTTCTTTTCCTTGGCATCGACAACAAAGGCTTGTCTGTACCCTTCGGGTAACTGCTTGTAGTAGTTTTCCATCACAGAAGTCCTTCGACAAAGGTCCTGAATACATCCAGAAGCATCTGAGCTTCTTCCTTCGTATCTGCCTCAGCCATGATTCTCAGAAGGGGTTCGGTGCCCGAGAAGCGGCAGATGACATAGCTGTCATCATCAAAGAATACCTTACATCCGTCCATATAACTGATTTTTTTAATACTCTTATCAAAACTAGGCACTTGTTTGTCTTCCATCAGCACCTTTGTGATACGGACCTTGTCATCGGCGCTGAAGCGCAGGGCATAGTCAAGGAATACCGACCTACCCCAGTTCTCTGCAATAAGGGATGAGATTTCCTGAACCGACATGTCCGTAACCGCAAGCATCTCGGCAAACAGCGAGACGGCGTAGATGGCATCCTTTCCGTTGATGTGACCACGCACGGTCAGACCACCGGAGGATTCTCCGCCCAGAACAGCGTTGTACTTGTCTATGGCAGCAGACACCCACTTGAATCCTACGGGCACCTCTATGCACTCCTCTCCGAAGCTCTTGGCCATCCTGTCAAGGATATAGGTTGTGGAGATATTGCGCACCACGGGACCCTTCCAGCCTTTCTTCTCATGCAGATACCAATAGAGCATCACGATAATCTCGTTCATGCTCACATAGCGTCCGGTGCTGTCTATGATTCCCAGTCTGTCCCCGTCACCGTCGAAGGCGATTCCGAAGTCATAGCCTCCCCTGATGACCTTGTCGGCCAACGGCCTGAGGGTATCCACGCTCGGTGCAGGGTATCCGCCGTCGAAATAGGCGTCCTTGTCGCTGTTTATGATATCGAGCGTACATCTGCAGGTATTCAGGATGACTTCGAGCGGATAGGTTCCGGATCCGTGCATGGGATCGAAGAGGACACGCAGGCCTCTCTGCTTGATGGCCTCTTTATCAAGAACCGCCAGAATATCATCGATGAAGGCGTTGAACGGATTCTTTATGAACCGGACCTTGCCCGAGGCAACTGCCTCGTTGAAATCCAGCTTCCTGATTTCGTTTCCGCGGGCAATATACTTCTCGATTCTGTCCGTGACCTCTACGGAGGCGTCACGCCCCTCCTCCACTATGACTTTCACTCCGTCATACTCAGGAGGATTGTGGCTTGCAGTCACCTCGATGCCGCAGTGAAGCATCAGCTTCTGGACGGTATGCATGATGAGCGGCGACGGAGCAGACCTTTTCATCATGAGCACATCGATGCCGTTGGCTGCGAAAACCTCAGCCAGCCACCTTGCACCGGGCTCTGAAAGGAATCTTCTGTCATAGCCGATCATCACCGGCTTATCCAGGAGGTTATCCTCTATCAGGATTTCGGAAATGGCCTGTGCGACCCTGTTCACGTTCTCACGGATGAAATCATCTCCGATTATGGCTCTCCAGCCACCGGTACCGAAAACTATATCACTCATGAGTCCTATTATTTGATTTCTGGGGATTTATATCAATACACGGCAGACTGCCATTTACCATTAGTGCCACTTAGTGACTCTTGTAAGCCTTGTACTCCTTCTAAGCGCTTTGGTCCTTCTAAGCACTCTGCTCCTTCTACTCCTGGTAATCCCGATCGCAATAATAAACATTTCAAGCAAGTCCGCCGGCTGGATGCGAATAACAACGCCGCCATTTTGCATCCAGGTGGATGGCAGGCAAGAAACAAGCGAGGGACAGTACTGCAGTGTACG
>JAGCUM010000155.1 GCA_017962865.1 Spirochaetales bacterium | reverse complement strand
AGTCCTGCTTGGTCATGTACCAGTCGTCAAGCTGATTGCCCGTATCCTGCTTCCAGGTAAGGGCCCTCGGTGATGTTCCGACTTCAGCAGCCGGCGTGTTGTCGAACTTGAAGTAAGGCTTGAAGTTCACAACACCCTTCACTTCTGCGAAAAGTGCTCCTGCAACAAGCAGGATGCAGATTACCGCCAATAATTTCTTCATGGTTTCCCTCCGAATCGTGATATGTTTAACCTTTCATTTCATAAACATCGTTATAAATCTGAGGTTACTTTACCCTATTAAACCGATACCGAGAAGCCCAAAGTCAACTGGACATCACTCCGGTGGTCGGAGTACTGTCTGGTTGCCTTGGTGTAATCCCAGCGGCTGAGCCAGTCCAGCTCGCCTTCGAACGATATTCCGGGCCAGCTGAAAAGCTTCTCCAGATCGGCCTTGAATTCCACTCCGCACACCAGATTCCTGGAAATGATGTCCCCTGACGGGGTCTTGCCGGCATAATAGGCATCGTCCTCGTTGTTCCCGCTTTCGTTGTGCGGCTTGTAGAGATTCATCGCTCCCCTGTCGGTTCCCCTGACAAAGGCCGAGACCTGCCAGTGATAGAGGCTCCTGTAGGTAGTGCGGATTTCAAGAAGCCTGCAGTCTCCGCCGTACGGGAAACCGATGTAGTCGAAGAACGGGACATGCCCGCCGCCGAAGCTTTCGTCAAGTGCGCTGTGGCTCCAGTAGCGGTTTACCCGCACGAAGTCCACGATATCGCGCCTGTAGAGAAGCGGTGTCGTCTGTGCAAATTCCGCGTAGGAAGTCAGAATCCCGTTGCCCAAGGCAGAGGTGTGCCTCAATCCTGCCACAAAACCGGAGGAATCGCTCTGGCTCTCGCCTTCATGTGGGGCCCTGGCCTGATCAAGGGCATACTGGGCATAGACCTCGAGACCCGGGACGATTGCCCAGTTGACCTCGGCGTATGCCAGCGCGTTGAACATGCTTCGGTTGTTCAGGTTGTGATAGATGAAAGCAGGGTTCATGAATCCGAGGTCGAACGTGTTGTAACGGTACATCACGTTCTCGCTGACGGTCATGGAAATCCTGTCCAGGATCCTGAACTGAAGCGTATGGATCATGAAGATGCGACCTTCGGTGGTTGCGCTCTGTTCGTTGTCCGAAACCGTGGTGTTCAGGAACATCAGGATCCAGTCATAGTTGAAGTTCTTCCCGAAGACCGAGAACCTTGCATAGTCGCTGAAATGATGCTTGTCCACCAGCAGATTGCCGAACCAGGCATTGCCGAGGCTCAGCACATCACGGTTGATCGAAAGGTTCCATCTGTCTCCTCCAAGGGAAAAGATGGCCCGTTTCGGCCAGATGAACGAGAAATTCATGGTGTTTGTGAAGAAATTGGTAAAGAATCCCTGGCTGAAGGCATATGACTTCTTCACATAATAGGACGTGGCATCGATCTTGTATGATGCGATGTATCCGTCCGCCGAGGCACGGTCTGCCAGATTCTGGGCATAGGTATCGTTGTAGTCGGCCCTGCTCCACTTGTAATGGAGGTCGCTGGTGGTATAGAGGAAGTCGGAGCTGGTGAAATCGAAATGAACCCTCATGAGGCTCTTGCGCTCCTGATAGGAACGCTCCCAGTCGTCCTCAGTGGTGAAATCTGCGGTATTCGAGTGGGCATACATCTCAAGGCCGAAGACTATGCCGGCATCCAGCTGGAAATCATCCCCGATCTTCCACTGGAGCCCCTTGTCCAACTCAGAAAGGATGCTGTCATAGAGGCCTGCAGCCACCGGGGAAAGCTCGTTTCTGTCAATCTTCGAAAGAATCAACCTTGCCTGTGAATCGGACCACGGGCGGTTCGTCGAGGGCCTTGCCAGTCCGCACAGCAGGTAGAGTGCATCCATATCTTCATATATCGTGGATTCAAGCGGGTATATAATAGCTTTGACCGGCATTGCTTCAGCGGCTCCGAGAGTGGAAAAGCCTGATAGGAGTACAAGAAACAGCCCGAGAATAAGCATGCCTTTTCTTTTCATGGTTCGTAGTATACAATAAACGTCGGTTTGTAACCACATTATTAACAAAGGGGTTAAAACATGAAGAGAATTACCGCAATAGCGCTGATTGCGCTGTTCTGCGTGGGTTTTGCGTTCGCACAGACGAACAACATGCAGAAGATATTTCCCACGACAAGCGATGAGTACAAGGCCATTTCCTACCTGTACATCTCGCAGGGACACAGCCTTCCGTCCACAACGGGACCGTGGAGTGCTGATGAACTTGCCCAGATGCTCGAGGTCCTGGATTACAATGCTCTGGATGATGCCCAGAAGGCTGTCTACGACACTGTAAAGGATGCTGTCTTTGCCAGACCCAAGGCAGACTGGGACAAGGTAGGATTCAGCTTCAACGGTTCGTTCAACCTTGAGGCCTACATCCACACCAATACCGACGGAGCTGAAAAGATAGCCCACTCCAACGGCCATGACATTACAGAGAAGGCATTCCAAGGCAACCACTGGATCTACAACGAGAAGGACCAGCAGCCCACTCTGAATTTCGAACTTGAGTCATATGTCATCGACAATTTCTACGCTCTCTTCCAGGGCACCGTTGCCAACAGCTGGCGCAGCGACGAGTACTACACCGAGGAAATCGGAGTGGCCAAGGTCTCCACAAACATCCTCGGACTCAGGAATCCCGGCAAGTTCAACCTGGCCTTCTTCGACGGAAACTGGCCGTACAGGGCATTCCTCTCGGCCGGCGGACAGAACTGGAACATCCAGATCGGACGTGACCGTCTCTCCTGGGGTCCCGGTGAAAGCGGCAATCTCACCATCAGCGACAATATGCCGTGGCAGAACTTCGCAAAGATCACTGCCTACACCGCTGATTTCAAGTACACGTTCCTTACAAGCTTCTATCCGCATCCGCTCAACTACTGGGACAACCAGGAAGGCGGAGGAACTCCCGAGTGGCATGGAATGGACAACGGCTACCACCATACCTACCGCGGCCTGAGCATGTACATCGGACACAGATTCGAGCTCAGGTTCCTGAAAGACAAGTTCACATTCGCCGCCACTGAGGGCCTGATGTACATGTCGGAGGACAACACCATCGATGTGCGT